>DASTGW010000217.1:0-10655 GCA_035718705.1 Terriglobales bacterium
GATGATGACGGCGCTCTCCGATAATCGCACTGACGTTCTCGACGCCAACTTCGTGGGTGTGGCACTCGACAACTTGAAAGAACGCGTAAACCAACAGCGCCAGGCAGGACTGCATACCCGTTACGTGGATCGCGGTCACAAGCTCGATGCGGTCTTCTATTCGTACGAAGGATCGGCCATTCAGCTTCGCGATACTGCGCAAGTGGAAGTGCAGTACCTCGACGGCGATAAGCTTCTTCACTCCGAGCAGCGCACGGAGAACTACACGGTTGTGATGACCCCGGGCGAAAGCCGCTGGAAAGTTCGAGTGCTGCAGGCGGCCATCGGGCAATAAACTGTCGTTCATCAAGCCAAGGGCGTGTTTCCAAAAATGGAACACGCCCTTTGTTTTTGGTGGTTGGTGGTGAATTCTGGTTATCATGACGGCGTCATGATTCGCGGCCTCGTTTTCCTCTTGCTTGCTGTTCCTGCTGTCTTTGCCCAATCGGACGTCGACCAAACCCTCGCTAAGGAACGGGACCTGGTAGGAAAGTACAAGTACCAGGAAGCGCAGAGCCTGCTGAAGAACCTGCTGAAGCGAAATCCGAACTGTGGGCGTTGCTACCTGGAACAGGCCTCACTCAACTTCCAAATGCAGGATGGTATGGAAGCATTGAAATCCCTGGACAAGGCAATCGCTGTCGCTGACACCAATGAAGTGAAAGTGACCGCGCACCATTACAAGGGTGTGATGCTGATGCAGGGTGACAAAAAGCAGGTGGCGCAGGCGGAACAAGAGTTTCGGCAGGTGCTGGCCTTGGATCCTAAACACGCCTCGACGCACTTCAAACTCGGACTGATGTTGATGCGTCAAAA
Source organism: Terriglobales bacterium (assembly GCA_035718705.1). Lineage (GTDB taxonomy): Bacteria > Acidobacteriota > Terriglobia > Terriglobales > Acidobacteriaceae > DATMXP01. Next base: position 856 of record DASTGW010000217.1, read on the forward strand.
TCGTCAGGACGAAGGCGCCGCGGAGTTGCACCAATTCCTGGCCAGCGGGAGTGCGTTGGCGGAAGATGTTGCATACGTAAACAAAGTCCTGGCAAAGCCACAACTGGCGAGCGAGACCCCAGCTCCGGACTTCTCGGTGAAAACCAACGACGGCCGCACGATCAGTCTTTCCGAGAACGTCGGCAAGATCGTGGTACTGGACTTCTGGGCCACATGGTGCCCGCCTTGTCGTGCATCAGTGCCTGAGATCAAAGAGATGGTCAGGAAATACCCGGCGGACAAGCTGGTAGTGATCAGTTCCAGCGCCGACCAGGACGAGAAAGCCTGGCGGGAGTTCATTGCCAAAAAGGAGATGACTTGGCCGCAGTATCACGACGCCGACAATCATCTCGCGCAATTGTTTAACGTGAATGCCTATCCCACCTATATCGTGATCGATCGTGATGGGTTCATTCGTCGCCGCTTCACCGGACAGAATCCACGGGAGAGCATTTCTCATAAGCTTCGCGATGAACTGAAGTCGATCTTGGAATAGTCAGGCGATAGCTTCAGCCAGTACGAAACGTCCTACGAAGGGAAGTAAGCCTCCCCTCGCCAGGCGTCGAAGGACTTCGATGACAGCGGCATTCATTTCGGCGCGGCGCTCCTCAGGGATCGCCTTGAACAGCGGTGCGAACGGAATCGTCACCGCCTGAAAGTAGTCCCAAAGTTCTTCTGGTGACCCGTGCCAAGTCCAGTCGACATCGATCAGTTCGTCTTGCGCCTTACTGAAGCCGACTTCTCTCAGATTGTGAGTTAAGGCCCCTTTCTCACCGAACTTGAACATCGATTGTGCGCCCTCGGGGACGGCTATCCCAGGACACGACTGCAATACAGTTCCTATCGTGGACTCGAAATATGGCTGCTGCATCGGTCCCCATGCTACAGCGGTAAATCGCCCGCCCGGCTTCAGCACGCGGTGGATCTCGCCGAGAGCCATTGGCAAATTAGCGAAGAACATGAGACCCAACCTGCAGGTCACGCGGTCAAACTGTTTATCCTCGAAAGGAAGCTGATGCGCATCAGCTTGCTGAAGGCGAATGTTCTTCAGTCCGCGCTGCTGTGCCCGTTGTTCGGCGATCTTCAGCGGCTCAACCGAAATGTCGGTGGCGGTGACTTCTCCGGTCCCTTTTAACTTGTCTGCAATGGAGATTGCGGGCTCGCCGGTTCCGCTGGCGATATCAAGCACCCGCAAATGAGGTTGAATATCCGAGCGAGCGACGATCAATTCGGTGAGCGGAGAGCCCATCATCGCTGATTGCTTGCGAAAGCGATCGCTCGCGTTGGTACGGGCGAACGAATTCCAGCCGGGATTAGAAGTTGATGTCACTCTGTCGATTGTAAGCCTGACGCTACTCGCTTCCTGGCATCGGGTGAGTAGCTTCGTCGGCATGCACAACAAGGTACTGATAAACCTGGGATGGTATCTCAGTGTTCCAGCGATGCGTGAGCTTGGCGTAGCTCACCGTCCCCAGGAAGATCGCCGCGATCCCAGCTGCCACCGCCCACGCCGGAACGGACTTCTTCTTCGGCGCCGCGAAGACCAATGCCTTCTCTGCCGGACACACGGCCACACATTCCATGCACGCCGTGCACTCCGCTGACTTGATGGTGATCAGTTGATCCACCGGCAGATGCGAAGGGCACGCCTTTGCACATTTCGCGCAGTCAATGCAGGTGTCAGTGTTGCGCGTGATCCGCAGTGGGCTGAAGAGAGAAGCCAGTCCCATCAGCGCACCGTACGGGCAAAGATATCGGCACCAGAAATTCTGGATTACCACCGACAGCAGCACCAGCACTCCTACGACAATCAGTCCAGTCTGCCCCAGGAAGCGGAAAAAGTTCAGCATCTTCACATCAGCGATCAACCCGTAAGGACTCTTCAGGAAGGCATGGATGTCGCGTGGTGTCATGCTGATCACTGCGTAGAGGAAGAAGGCGAGCAGCAGGTACTTCAACCCGCGCAGTCCGATATCGAGCCAGCGTGGCACCCGGAGATTGCCCTTGAGCACTTTGCGGCCGAATTTCCACAGATATTCAGAGAACGTCCCCACTGGACACAGCCACGAACAGAATGTTTTGCGGAAGATGAAAGAGATCGTCAGGAAGGCCACGATCAGAAACATGCCGGCAGGGTGAATCTTAGGGATCGAGCCGGTCAGCAGAGCGGCTTTCAGGTTCATCAGTCCCGCGATGGGGAGATAGCCTTCCACACCAGCCGGACGCGTCACGTTCTCGCCGATGCCACCGGTCTCGTAGAAGCGAACAAACTTATAGAACTGCACGCCGATGAAAGCATTAAGAAGGATGAATGCGAGCTGGACGCCGAGACGGATGCGCTGCGAGTTATCGGGGAGCAAGCGCCGGATGAGCTTCTTCTTGGGCTTCGGTGCAGCCTTGATCATCTCGACCAGGACCGGGCCGGGCTTGTTCGGTTCGCTGACTGTTGAGAACGCTGACATGTATGACTCCGCTTCTTATGGGAAGAGGCTACGGCGGCGGAGTCACACGGAGCTATGACATAGGTCACAGGGCGTGTGGTTCAATAAATGTCCTGCTTTCTGCGAATTAGGGCTTCGGCGCACCCGGTTTGGGTGTTGCCGTGCTGTCAAAGGCCTCTGCCAGCGAAATCACCTTCAAAGCGCCACGTACCCGGTCTTCCGGCGCGCTGGTCTTTATCACGATCTCCGCCGACTGCCCGGGAAGCAGGTCGAAGTAGTTGTCGGAATAGTCGGCATCGAGACCCTGCAGGTTTACGTACACGCTTCGCGCCAGAACAGGAGAGGTCACGCGCAGATGATACCCATCGGTTCTCTTGGTAAGTTCACTCTTGAGCGGCGCCGCGGGAAGATGCACTTGCACCGTCGGCACAAGGTAAACGAGGTTCGACGACAAAACTTTTCCGCCAACGCTGAAATCGGCAACTGCGACTACTTGATCAGGATCGAACGTCTGCGCTCCCAGAGCGCCTTCTTTCGGAAGATCAAGATAAATCTTGCTCGAGAGCGGAGCTACCTCGATCGCCTGCTTCTTTTCCAGCAGCACGTGTCCGTCAAACGTCAGGAGTCGGAGCCGAAGGTCTCCGTTAACAGGAGTCGTCTTGTCTGACACCACGTAAACGGCTATTGCACCGTTTTCGTCGTGCGGGGAAACGAGCACGTCGTTATAAAAGCGGCGCGCGTAATACTGCAGGGCCTTCCAGCGCCCGTAATAGTCGATGCTCGACCACGACGCCACCGGCCAGCAATCGTTCAATTGCCAATAGATCGAACCCATGGTGCGTGGGCGTTGGCGCCGGAAGTGTTCGGAGCCGATCTTGATGCCCTCCGCCTGCAGCACCTGGCTGACATACAAGAAAGATGGGAAATCCTTGGGCTCGGGGTAGTACTTCAGCATGTAGTCATGGATGATGGAATTGCCTTCGTTGTTCTTTTGGTGCGACAGCATCACGGGCGTGAAGATTCCCGTTCGATCTTCCGGCAGCGTAAAGGACTCGATCGTTCGCATCTCCGGAAAAGACTGGAATCCAAACTCCGTGACGAAGCGCGCATGCGACTTTTCGTAATCGCTGAAGGGCACGCGCCCATGCCACACATCCCAGCGATGCTGATCGCCTGACTGGTACTCCTCCGTGGTGTCTTCGTAATCGGCGCTAGGGGAACTGGGCCAGTAAGGAATTTCGGGCTGCAATCGTTCCACCACTCGTGCCAGCGTACCGCTGAACAACGCAATGTAGTCCTGCCACATGCGTCGCTGAATATCAGCGCCCAGCGTGTTGGTGTATCCGCGATGCCAGTCCCAAGAGACTTCCGTCTCGTTGTTACCGCACCAGAGCACCACGCTCGGATGATCGCGCAATCGCTTCACCTGGTATTCGGCTTCGGCTTCCACGTTCTGCTTGAAGTCGTAAGTGCCCGGTTGCCACTTGTTACCGAACATGAAGTCCTGCCAGATCATGATGCCGAGTTCATCGCAGAGTTCGTAGAACTCGTCGGTTTCGTAATACCCGCCGCCCCAGTGGCGCAGCATGTTCATGTTCGCGGCTTTTGCGGATTCGAGAATGCGGCGGTATTGTGCGGTCGTCACTCGGGTGGGGAAACTGTCAAAAGGAATAACGTCTGCGCCCTTGCCATAAACAGGGATTCCGTTCACGAGAAACTCAAACGTACGCCCCCACTTGTCGAGGTCGCGGTGAAGCATGATCGATCGCAAGCCGGTGCGCTTGGTCTGCTCGTCTTGCAGGTGGCCGTTCGATTTCAGCTGCGCGTGAAAGCTGTACATCGCCTGTGGTCCATAGCCGGTCGGATACCAGAGGGCGGGATGAGCAAGTTCGAGCGGTAGATCGACATGGTTGATACCGGCAGTTAACTGCACATCGCGGGAAATCGTGGCCTTCTTGCCGTTCTGCTCGTAGTCGACCGAGACAGTGGCAGACTGGCTCTTCGACGAGTTGATCTCTGCTTCGAGCACGAGTCGCGCGAGGTCGCTGCTGATGTCGCGTTGGCGAACATGAAAATCACTAATCTTCGCGTCATCCCACACATCGAGATGTACCGGGCGCCAAATGCCGCTCAGCACGAAGCGCGGACCCCAGTCCCATCCATATTCGTAAGCGGGTTTGCGGAGATAAGACTCTTCCGGCGTTTTCGTCTGCGGCTGCCAGAAGTCCTTCGCGGCAATGTGTGCTGCTGCGGTGATCGGCGAAGGGAAGGCAACCAGCAACTGGTTTGCGCCCTGCTTCAGCAGCGGTTTCACATCAACGCGGAATTCACGGAAGGAATTGTTGACCGAGAGAATCTGGTTGTCGTTAAGAAAGATCTCGGCCGGCCCGTCGATTCCCTCGAAGACCAGTTCGACATGCGCCGGCTTCAGCGTGTCCGAGGAGACCTGTACGGTGGACCGATACTCCCAGCTGGCGTTCTCGATCCACTGCAGCGACGCTTCGTTGGCGCGAAAGAAGGGATCCGGAATCAGCTTGTTTCGCAACAGGTCCGTATGCACAACTCCGGGGACCTGTGCCGGATACCACTTGGGTTCCGTGATTGCAGGGGCTTCAAGCCGCTGGCGGAATTCCCAATGATCGTTCAGGGCGATGCTCTTACGTTGGGCAGCCGCCATGCTCGGGAATAGCGCGAAGATGAATAGAAGCGAAAGCAAAACTTTCATGAGGGCTCCGGAACCGATGCAGTTCGCGGCGGCATTGTAGCGCTCTGGGTGCTCGGCTTGCGAGAATTGCAAGATGAAGATTGTCGGCATCGATCACGTGCAACTGGCCGCGCCTGCCGGCTGCGAAGAAAAAGCGCGCTGGTTCTTTGGCGAAGTACTCGAAATGCAAGAGCTGCCCAAACCACCAGAGTTAGCCAAGCGCGGTGGTTGCTGGTTCCAGTGCGGGCGTCAGCAGTTGCACATCGGCGTAGAGAAGGAATTTACGCCGGCGAAGAAGGCGCATCCGGCGTTTGCGGTAAGAGATATAGAGGAACTCAAGCGCGCTCTGTCGGAGCATGGGATCTCTTTTCGCGATGATGAAGCCAATCCTGCGGTGAAAAGAATCTTCGTCGAAGATCCGTGGGGGAATCGTCTGGAGTTTGTCCAATTCCATCGAAGTTCATAACGGGAACGATGTCTGATTGCTCACGCTTATCACTGACGTTTATCACGAAAGGGTCAGAATGTGTGGTGGAGGTTGGGGTATGAAACTAAGCATCGCGATTCTGTTCACGCTGACTCTCCTCCTGGGGACCTTCGCTCTTGCCCAAGAACAGTGTGTGCCTTTCGGAGGAACGATCTACGGATGGCACAACGGGCCGTCATGGTTTGGTGTCGGCGATTTCACTGTCGGGAAGAATGTGATGCACGCCACTGTCGCGGATCCAAATACTGGGCTGACCAGGATGGGAGACATCTGGCTCGGAACCGAAGAAGCTACTTTTGATTTCGGTAACGGAAATGTTGTCACACTCATGACCGATTTCGTCACCGAACATATGAACGATTCGGCTTCAACCAGTGGCGTCTTCCATGTCAATGAGACGGGTTACTTTGCCAGGGGCACTGGCAAGTTTAAGAACGCGTGGGGACGCTTCAGCTTGCAGGGTCCGTTTGGTCCAGGAGTTAAGTTGCCGGATTCCATTCAACCAGGAACAAATGATGGCTTGTTCTGGATCGGGCAGTACTTTGGATCGATCTGTGGCGTCGAAAAGATTTCGCACTGACCAGCCCAATATCGAGATAGGCCGCCGCGAAGTGGCCCTCTTTTATGCAGAGCCTAGCGACTGCGCTTGCTGCATCTTCCGCGCCTGAATTTCTATGTAGACGTTAACCAGCGAAATCGCCGCTGGCGTTACGCCAGGTATGCGGCTCGCCTGACCCAGCGTTTGCGGGCGCACGCGATGAAGTTTTTCCTGCATCTCGCGGGAGAGGCCCGAGACGGACTTGTAATCGAACCACTCGGGGATAGTTCGCTGCTCTGACTTCTTAAGCCGCTCGATCGATTTCTGCTGTTGGTCGAGATAGCCGGCGTACTTGATCTCTGTTTCAACCGCTCGCAGTTCGTTGCGGACCTGCACCGGCAAACGTTGGCCGCGGATATCCGTCGATTCGCACGAATCGTCCTGAGAGAAAAATCCTGGCAGTAGATCGCGCAGCACTGGTGCAAGCGCGTCGATGCGGACTTCCGGGCGGCGAAGCAGTTGAGCGAGAGTCGAGCCTATGAGCGAGCCTGGGTCAGAGGGTGCGACATCCCGGGAGTCGTTAGTTGTTGGTCCTTTCCCGGTAGCTAATTCGTCCCCATCTCCATCGGCTTGCGAAAGACCATCGACTATTGACCGACGACTGGTTTCAATGAGCATCGCAATCTTGTCGAGCATCGCCCGATTTATTCTCGTCTTCTCCAGCACCTGCTTCAGCGCGTCCATGCGTTCCTGCTTGGCGAAGTAGTCAGCCCAGGCTTGATCATCAATGAGACCAACGCGTCGCCCGTATTGGGTGAGCCGTCGGTCGGCGTTGTCGATACGCAGGTGCAGGCGAAACTCCGCGCGCGAAGTGAACATGCGGTACGGTTCGTTCGTTCCCTTCGAGATCAGGTCATCAATAAGAATCGCCGTGTAAGCTTCCGTGCGATCGAGGATCAACGGATCTTTTTTCTGAACCGCGAGTGCCGCATTGATGCCAGCCATCAGGCCCTGGCAGGAAGCCTCTTCGTAGCCGCTGGTGCCGTTGATCTGTCCTGCCAGGTAGAGTCTCGCAATCTTCTTCGTCTCCAACGTTCGCGTCAGTTCCGTCGGATCGACCGAATCGTACTCAATCGCGTATCCCGGTCGCAGCATATCGGCATTCTCAAGGCCGGGAATCGAGGCGATCATCGCCTGCTGTACCTCGACTGGTAGCGAGGTGCTCATGCCGTTCACGTACACCTCGTGTGTGTGCAGGCCCTCGGGCTCGAGAAAGATCTGGTGTGTCTCCTTGTCGGGAAACTTCACGATCTTGTCTTCGATCGACGGACAATACCGAGGCCCGATCGATTGAATCTGCCCGCTGTACATCGGCGAGCGATGCACATTTTCGCGAATGACGCGATGCGTCTCCGGCGTGGTGAAGGCGATGTGACACGGGATCTGCGTGTCGTGATGATGTACGCGCTTGGTGCGGAAGCTGAACGGTGTGGGATCATCGTCGCCCGGCTGAACGGCGAACTTGTTCCAGTCGATCGTTCGACCATCGAGTCGCGGAGGCGTGCCCGTCTTTAAGCGCACCACCCGAAATCCCATCCGCCGTAGTGACTCGCCGAGCATCTGCGCTGGCGGTTCACCGCTGCGTCCGGCAGGAATCTGCTGCTCGCCGCAGTGAATCAGGCCATTGAGAAATGTGCCGGTGGTGATAACGACGGCTTCGGCAAAGGCCTTACGTCCGTCCCGGAGAATTACTCCCTTGCAAAGCAGTCGATGGTCGTTAGTTTTTGGTAGTTCATCAGGTTGTGCTGATTCCGACGGGGTTGCTAACGACCAACGACCATCGACAAACGACTGGTATTCCAGAATCAGGTCCGCTACTTCCGCTTGCTTGATCTTCAAGTTCGGCTGCGATTCCAATACTTCTTTCATCTTCAGCCGGTACGCCTGCTTGTCGCACTGCGCGCGCGGCGACCACACTGCCGGACCGCGCGAGGTGTTCAGCAACCGGAACTGAATGCCGACCGCGTCGGTGACTTCGCCCATGATGCCGCCGAGCGCGTCGACTTCCCGGACCAGGTGCCCCTTTGCGATTCCACCCACAGCCGGATTGCACGACATCTGCGCGATCAGGTCGACGTTCAGCGTGAACAGCGCAGTCTTCAGTCCCATCCGAGCAGCAGCCATCGCGGCCTCGCACCCGGCATGGCCGGCGCCGACAACAACCACGTCGAAATGTTCAGTGAACGGCATTTTCTAGGCAAAACCGCGGCGGCGCGTCCCACTCCTTTCTAAATTCTAGCAGCTAACATCCTGGCCACTGGCGCGAGTTTGGGTCTGCTCTGTATAGTTTCCTCACCGTTTCTGTGAGGTGAGGATGGAACTGAACGCATTCTGGCAAGAGCTGCAGGACCGTGTCTCCAAGTACGACCTGCTTTGTCATCCTTATTACCAGGCGTGGAGCGCGGGTGAGTTGACTCGCGACGATCTCCGCCACTACTCCGCGAACTACTACCATCACGTCGCTGCCTTCCCAACGTACCTGGCTTCTTTCTACTCTCGTCTTCCGGAAGGCGAATTGCGTCGTGCTGTGGTGCAGAACCTGGCCGACGAAGAAGGTCTTGACGGCAATACATCGAGCCGCGCCCACAATGAGCTGTGGCTCGATTTCGCGGAAGGCATGGGAGCGTTGCGCGCCGAAGCACGCACCAGCGATGCGATCCCCGAGATCAACGCGTTGATCGACCACTTCCGGTCTGTCGCTACGAAGGCGAAGAACGAAGAGGCGCTCGCAACTTTCTACGCTTACGAGTCACAAGTGCCTCGCGTAGCGAAAGAAAAAGCCCGCGGTCTGCGCGAAATGTACGGTGCTGACGCGAAGGCCTGCGGTTACTTCACACTGCACACTACGGCCGACGTCTACCACTCGAATGTATGGCGAGACCAGTTGAACAAACTGGTTGACGGTGATGATGCCGCGCAAACTCGCGCGCTGAACGCCGCCGAAGCGGCCGCCAAGGCGCTTTGGACTGCACTCGACGGAGTCGAGCGAGAACGCCAAGCCAAAGTCGCAGCCTAAACAAATCGGGCGATCTGGTTTTCAATGGCCCGATCGCCCGATCAGCAATGACCCGATAGAATTCTCCCCATGTCCAAGCCTGTACCCATCGGTGCACGCGGCGAAGCGTCTGAAACCGTCGAGCACAAACACACGCTCACTTACTACGACAAGCGTCTGCCTCCCGTGTATTCCACGCCCGATATGGTTCGATTGATGGAGATCGCCGGATTGCATGCCATGCAGCCCTACGTCGAAGGCGATGAGATCACCGTCGGGACGGCAATCAACATTGAGCACCGCGCAGCCGCGTTACTGGGCGCGAAGGTCTCCGCCGAAGCGATCGTGGAAAAGATCGATGGCCGTTTCTATACTCTTCGCGTTCGTGCCTGGGATGAGAAGCGCGAAATTGGCAGCGGCACAATAGGTAGGACCTTCGTAAGCTTGGCCAAGATCACGGCAAGAGTCAGCGCTGGTGGTTGATTATGTAATTTCGAAATTGTGTATTCAGGTAATCTGAATTCACTTTTCCCAAT
>DASTGW010000218.1:0-5262 GCA_035718705.1 Terriglobales bacterium
CAACTGTACGGGGCTCGGCGCAAAGGCTCTCTTCAATGACGCCGAACTGACGCCGATAAAAGGGCAGCTTACGTTTCTTTTACCTCAGCCGGAAGTCGAGTATTCCGCCATTCCCGACGGGATCTACATGTTCTCGCGGCGGGATGGGATTCTGCTGGGCGGCACCCACGATCGGGGCAACTGGTCACTTGATGTAGACGAGACCGTCAAGAACGACATCGTGCAGCGACACCAAAAGTTCTTTTCCTCGATGCGAGGTTGTTGAGCGATTCGTCCCATCACAGCATTTTTATGTTCGCCTGCGTTATAAGCTAGTAGAACCCAGCAGTTATTCAGGAGAACTCATGACTCATAGATTCTTACTTGGAGTTGGCGGACTGGTCCTAAGCGGCGCGCTTGCGTTCGCGAAGGGACCGGCCGTCCAAGCGCCGATCTGGACCGGCAATCCTGACATCGCGGCCTTTGAGAAGATCGAGAACGATCATCTCGCAGCGGCGCAGAAGGACCTCGATCAATTAGTCGCTGTCAAAGGACAGCGCACGATTCAGAACACGGTCGCCGTTTACGACGATGCCATCATGCACTTCGGCTCTGCCGCGTATCTGTCGGGCATGATCGAGCACGTCGGCACTACGAAAGAGTACCGCGACAAGGCCGCGGATATGACTCGCAAGGTGAGCGCCGCCATCACCGCGCTGGCGCTGAATCAGGACGCCTACAAGGCGCTTTCGGCAGTAGATCTTTCCAAAGCAGACGCCGTGACGAAGCATTACATGGAACGCCAGTTGCTTCAGTTCCGCTTGGCCGGGGTCGATAAAGATCAGGCCACGCGCGACAAAATCAAGCAACTCAATGACAAGTTGACCGAACTGCAATCGAAGTTCGGCGAGAACATTGCTGAAGACACCAAGAAGGTCCAGGCCGATCCTTCTGAACTTGAAGGCTTGCCGCAGGACTACATTGCGCGCCACAAACCCGATGCTTCCGGCAAAGTCACGATCACGACCGACTATCCGGATTTCACTCCGATCGAGAAATTTGCTAAGAGCGATTCGCTCCGCCGCCGTCTGGCGCAGGCATTCCTCACGCGTGCCTACCCGGCAAACCAATCCGTGCTGATGGATATGGTCCGCACCCGCCACGAGATCGCGAACATCCTGGGCTACTCATCGTGGGCCGATTACTTCGCGGCCGACAAGATGATTGGAAGCGGCAAGAAGATCGATGCTTTCATCACCGAAGTGAGTGATGCCGCCAAGCCGATCGCCACTCGCGAGTTTGAAATGCTGATGGCCGAAAAGAGGAAGACGAATCCCGACGCCAAGGGCATGGAGACTTACGAGAGCGCCTACTATTCGGAACTCGTGCGCCGCTCGCAGTTCAATTTCGACTCAACTTCGGTGCGTCCGTATCTGCCTTACGCCAAAGTGAAGGACGGCATCCTTGCGACAGCGCAAAAACTGTTCAAACTCGAGTTCAAGCAGGAACCTAAGGCACCGGCATGGGACCCGCTAGTCGAAACTTACGACGTCTATGACGGCGGAAAGATGGTGGGCCGGTTCTACCTCGATATGCATCCGCGCCCAGGGAAGTTCACCCACGCGGAAATGATTCCCATCCGCGATGGAGTGATCGGAAAGCAGCTGCCGGAAGCAACACTGGTTTGCAATTTCCCCGCTCCGACCAAAGATGATCCGGGACTGATGGAGTTCAGCGACGTCGAAACGTTCTTCCACGAATTCGGACATCTGATGGCGTGGATTCTCTCCGGTGAGCATCAGCCGTGGGCAGGACTTTCAGGAACGATGGAAGCGGACTTTGTAGAGGCTCCCTCGCAGATGCTCGAGAACTGGATGCATAGTGCTCCGGTGCTTTCCAGCTTTGCCCGCCATTACAAGACGGACGAGCCGATCCCGGCTGAGCTAGTGGCCAAGTTGAACAAGGCGCAAGCCTTTGGTCGCGCACTGTGGGTCAGTTCGCAGGACAGTTACACTGCGATTTCTTACGACATCTACAGCCGTGCTCCTGAGACGGTTGATTTCGACAAGATCGATACCGAGGCGACCGAAAAGTACACACCGTTCAAGGTTCTACCGGACACGCACATGTACGCGTCGTTCGGGCACCTGGCCGGCTATTCTTCCGCTTATTACACCTATCTTTGGGACAAGGTGATCGCGCAGGACTTCTTCGGACAGTTCGATCAAGCGAATCCTCTGCTCGGCGAAGCGCCTGGCAAGTATCGCCGTACGGTGCTGGAACCGGGTGGATCGGTGTCAGCCAATGACTTGGTGAAGAACTTCCTTGGCCGTGAGCAGAACACCAAGGCCTTCCAGGATTGGATGAGCGAGGAGTTCAAAGACACCAAAGCTGGAGACTGATCATTAGAAGTTTGGCGGCGGGCGCGGGCTTCGTCCCGCGCCTTTTTCTGCTAAAGCACCTCCCTCATTCGGGCGATGAAGTAGGCAGGAGGCGCAGCATGGGGTTGTTGGAGTGGTCTGACAAGTTCAGTGTGAAGGTGCCGACTTTTGATGCACAACACAAGCAACTATTTCGTCTTATCGAGCAGCTGCACGAGGCGATGAAAACCGGCCAAAGCAAAGCTCGGATGTCCGGAATCTTAGGAGAACTTAGTAACTACACGAAGACGCATTTTGCCTTGGAAGAAAGGGAACTGCTGGCGATCGGATACCCTGAGTTTGGAATCCATGCTGCCGAACACCGAAAGTTTACGAACAAAATCGATGAGTTGTCGGCAAACTTCGCCAGCGGCGTGGCGGGAATCAGTGTTGAATTGATGGAATTCCTGAACAACTGGCTGGTCCAGCACATCTGCGCCGTTGATCAGAAATACTCGGAGATGATGGTTCAGAAAAGTCGAAATTAGCGTTTTGAAACGAAGGGCGAGACAGAGCTCGCCCTCCGCACTCCGCGTCGGTCACCACACCCGGCAAGCGTTCTCGTTGACCATTGCTTGACCTTTCTTGCAGCCGAACGCGCGCCAGAATTCCGGGAAGTTCTTCTCCACGTAATTCACGCGGTATTCCGGCAGGGAATGCGGGTTGGTCGTGATGAACGTCCGTTTGATCTCCGGACGAAGATCGCCACACCACGAGTACGCGTGCGCTAAAAATATCTTTTGGCGCGGCGTCCATCCATCCGGATCTTTGTCGTCAATCGATTTGCCCTTCTTCTTGTAATCATTCTCGAGCGCGACCATGGCAATGCGAAGTCCGGCGTTATCGGCGGAGTCTTCACCCAACGTCAATTCGCCATTGGTATGCACTCCCAAGTCCGGCACGTCGTGCGTGTACTCCTTCGCGATACAAGCCGCACGTTCTTCGTATTTCTTGGCATCATCGGCAGTCCACCAGTCTCGCAAATCGCCCTTCGCATCGAACTTTCGGCCCTGGTCGTCGAAACCGTGCGAAATCTCATGTCCGATGACCATCCCGATGGCGCCGTAATTCGGAGCATCTTCGCCCTTGGCGTCGAAGTAAGGCGGCTGCAGGATTCCGGCAGGGAAGTTGATGGTGTTGAGTTGTGGATCGTAATAGGCGTTGATCGTGGGCGGAGTCATCGTCCATTCGCCGCGATCGACGGGCTTGCCGATCTTGTTGAGCTGGCGCTGAAACTCGAAAGCGGTCGCATTGTGTACATTTGCGACCAGGTTATCCGGTGCGATCTTCACCGAAGAGTAGTCTCGCCAGTGATTCGGATAACCAATCTTGTCTTCGATCGCGTCGAGCTTGGCCTTGGCCTGCTTCTTGGTGCCAGGTGACATCCAGTCCAGCGTTTGGATCTCCTGCCCGAGGCCAGTCTCGATGTTGTTCACCAGTTCCGTGATGCGTTGCTTGCTGGAAGGAGGGAACGCCTTCTCCACGTACGCCTGGCCGAGTGCCTCGCCGAGGTCGCGGTCCGCTAACACAACGCAACGGCGCCAGCGTGGTGCGAGCTGTTGCTGGCCGGAAAGCGTACGCCCGAAGAAATCGAAATTCTCATCCTCGAATGCTTTGGAGAGGTAAGGCGATTCGCCATGCACCGTCCACCAGCGCAGGTATGCTTTCCAGTTGTCCAGCGATTCCGCTGCAATCACGTGCTCGAGGGCGCGGAAGAAGTCAGGCGAGGTGACAATGTAGTGATGTGGCGTGGGCGAGTTTACCAACTCGAGATAGCGTGCCCAGTTGAACGACGGCGCAAGTTTCTTGAACTCCTCCAGCGACATTACATTATTGACATTCGCCGGATCGCGACGCTTCACCACATCCATTGCCGATTGTGCGAGAGCGGTCTCGATGCGTAGAACCGTTATCGCATCCTTGGAAGCCTGGTCGGGAGGCTCGCCGATCAATGCGAACATCTTGCGGACGTGCTCCTGGTACTTGTTTCTTGTTTCCACCATCTTCGGATTCGTAGAGAGGTAGTAATCGCGCCCGGGCATTCCCATTCCGCCTTGATCGAAGGCCGCGACAACGAGCGAAGCGTCTTTCAGGTCTTGTTGCGAGCCGTGCCCGAAGAGCGGAGCGTTCGTTTGAGTGTTGCCTGCTTCCCATGCTCCCGGAATGAACTTGTCGTACATGGCGATCATGTCGGCAAGTTCTGCTTTGTTCTTCATGCCAGCGATGTGATCGAGTGCGGGCTTGATCGGTTCCATACCGTTTTTCTCAATCGCAGCTTCGTCCATGCAAGACGCCCAGTAATCACCGACTTGCTGATGCACGGTATCGCGATTCTTCGCTTTGGAAGCCTCCTCCATCGCGTCACGAAGGATCGACTGGTTCCAGATCTTCAATGCTGAACCGGTTGTCCAGACAGGTTGATCGGAAGGGATGGGATTGGCTGCAGCCCATTTTGAGCAGACGAATTTGTAGAAGTTGTCACAAGGATCAAGATTGCGGTCGACGATCGTTGCGTCGAAGTGATTCAGCTTGGGGATGTCTGTTTGGCTGGAAGACGAGTTCTGGGCGAAGGCAATTCCAGTGGCAAAGATTGGAATCAGCAGCCACTTTGATACGCGCATATGACTCTCCTGGGAAGGGAACGTGCGGCAAACCGACTAAGGTATCAGAGCGAGAAAGCAATAGGCGAGTTGCCGGAAAGGATGTTGGGACGGAGAAAGGGCGAGCCTTGCTGGTCCACCCTCGCAGAAAGCAGCGGTCGACAGCTTTGCGTTATGAGACGCAATGAAACTGAATACGTTAACAGCAGATCAATTGTTTCAGACTGCGCCAACCGAGGAGTTGAGATGGAATGCCTATAATC
>DASTGW010000219.1:0-3509 GCA_035718705.1 Terriglobales bacterium
GAAGGGAACGGGAGTGCGCGTGAACTCAGTGCTACCCAGCATCATCGACACGGAAGCCAATCGCAGGGCGATGCCGAAGGCTGATTTCGCCAAATGGCCGAAGCCGGAGGAGATCGCGAAAGTAGTTCTCTTCCTGTGCAGCGAAGATGCGGCGGTCATTCATGGCGCCTCGCTACCTGTCTACGGAAGTCAATAGTCACTGATTTTCTGTTTCGCCGGGGCACAGTCCGATGCTATAGTGCCCGCAATTCTCCATCTTCAACGGATCAGTTTCAGGCAAGGAAATCATGGCGACTACGGCTCCTGCTCTAAAGAAGTCTGCCGCCCCGCGGACGTTTGCGCGCAACGCACTGTGGACTGCCATCGCGGTCATGTTCGCTTATGTGCTCTATCACAACGAAAGTTTCCTGGTGAACATGAAGCATCCGGTGTGGATGCACTATGAAACCTTCAAGTGGTATCTGCTACCGCACGGTCTTGCCGGAGCTTGCGCTTTACTGCTTGGCCCGATGCAGTTCTTCGATAACTTTCGCAATCGTCATCTCAAGCTGCATCGCGTTGCCGGGCGGGTCTACATTTTTGGCGCGTTGGTGGCAGGTCCAATCGGTACCTATATCCAGTGGTTCGAGCACCGCACCATGGGAGGCGCGGGAACGTTTGTTCTTGCGGCCGGCTTACAGTCGTTCCTGTGGGCGGCGACCACGCTCATCGCCTTCTGGTTCGCGCTACGCAGACGAATTCATCTGCATCGTCAGTGGATGACGCGCAGCTTTGCCGTTGCCTTGGTTTTCCTGGAAGTGCGCGTGATCGCCGGGCTCGGCGGATTCGATCAGAACCCAGCCGCGATTGAAGCGATCGTCTGGATCTGTAACGGCGCCGCCCTACTGCTCGCAGACGTAGTAAATCAGTGGCACGACATGCGCACGCTGGCCCGGGCCGGCGCGAGTTAGATCTCGGCCTTCACCGTCATTCCCCACGTTTGCAGCAATTCCACGGGGACGAACTTTGAGTTCTTGTTCTTCGACACCCAATCCTTCAACTGGGCGGACTCGTGATATTCGTGCGGGGAGATACCGAGTGCTTTCACGACTTGCTCAAACGAGGTGGGAATAACCGGGACGGTGCTGACCTGCGCCTTGCCCCAGTTTGGATTGCCGGGCCGTTTCGTCTTCATGGGCACAGCGTATGTCACCGGTATGTAGATGCAGCCGGAGGAAGTACTTAGGAGCCTCAGGTTTTTCGCTGTAATCCGGGTGAGGCGGCTTCACGTGAAAGCCGCCCCGCAAGGTCTATGGCAGGTGGTCGTGATAACACGGGCCGTTGGTCGGCTGTACCGGACCGGCTGGTGGGTTCAGGTTCGGCGCTGAGAAGTCGAAGAACTCCTCCAAGCCAGGCTGTGCGGCGTCGCGGGCACTAAGCCGGCCCAGGCCGAAGCGGTCTTCGATGAACTTGAGCACCGCGGTGTGATCTGCGACCGTGTGCGAGACGTAATGCGGTTTCGCGAAAGGCGAAATCACCATCATCGGTACACGGAAGCCCGCGCGGGTAAATCCAGCCGCGCTGCCCGAACAGCCGGAGTAGCAGATATCCGTCGGAAGAAGATCGCTGACCGGGGTCGCGTCGGGTGCGACTTCAGTCGGCGGTGCGACGTGATCATAGAGCCCGCCACCTTCGTCGTAGCTCAAGAAGAGAACGGTATCTTTCCAGTTAGGGCTCGCGATGAGTGAGTTGACAACAGAAGCGGCAAAAGCGGCACCGGTTTGAATGTTGTTCTCCGGATGCTCGTTGTCGACGTCGGTCTCGATCATCGCTACTTGCGGGAGGGTGCCCGCGGAGAGGTCCTTGAAAAGCTGATCCATGCCGACGAGATGGTCCGACATACCGGTCAGGCTCTGGAACTGGAAGAAGACGGAGGTACTTCGAGCGGCCGCATAAACCTTCCAGCTCACGCCCTTGGCTTGCAGCAGATCAAAGATGGTCTGATGACTGTCAGGGGCGCCCTTCCACGGATACACGTGACCACTTGACGTAGCTGCGTACACGTAGTGGCGATTGGCGTTCGTGTTGGAATCGACCGGAGCAAACCAGCGGTCCGACAGGGCGAACTGTGAAGCCACGAAGTAGTAGTAGGGGATATCGGTCGCGTCGTAATAGCCCATGGCGCGAATTCCGCCGACGTCGATCTGACCCTTGCCGCGCGCGAGATTGGCGGCGGCGGTCACGAAGCCATCCATCTTCGCCGTATTTGACGTTGGATCTTTGCGATTGAACGAAATGTGCGATTCATTCCAGAACGGACTCAAGTCCTCGGTGCACATCGTCTGCAGATGGAAGGCGCCGACCGATCCGCTGCCATCCGCGCTGGGATTTGAGGCGTTCGCGGGAAGGCCGTCCACGTCTTGCGGCAGTCCATTGGCGGCGCGATAGTCATTCATCTTGCCGAAGTACATGTCGAAGCTGCGGTTCTCCTGCAGCATGAAGACAATGTGATTGATCTGTCCGGGATTGGTTGAGGTGCCATTTCCCGTTGGTCCGGGATTGGAGCCGCCGGGAGTCGGACTGGGAGTGTTCGATGAAGTTTGCGAACTGCTGCCTCCTCCGCAAGCGGAGAGAACAAAAAGTGCGATCAGCACTAGTGTTACGGAGAAGAGGTTGAGGATATTGAAACGTGTGACCTTGGAGTTAATGAGTGCGATCTGCATGAACCCGGGTTCCCGTGGATAACTGTGAATGCCGGGTAAGATGCCTCTGCGGAGGCGGGGTTTGGCCTGAGCAGCAGGCGAATCGAGAGCTGCAGGAAGAACTCGACTGATAGACTGACAGGCTGAAAGACTTCTTATGTTCTATCGCTCTGATAATCGCGCCCCGGACCAGATGCGTCCCGTCAACATCGTGAAAGACTTCATCTCCAGCGCCGAAGGCTCATGCCTGATCGAGATCGGCAACACCCGCGTAATTTGTACCGCCTCGGTGGAGGAAACTGTTCCCGCCTGGATGCGCAACATGGGCAAAGGCTGGGTCACCAGCGAGTACGGCATGATTCCGCGATCTACCTTAACCCGCACCGCACGAGAAGCCGCCAAGGGCAAGCAGAGCGGCCGCACGCAGGAGATCCAGCGGTTGATCGGGCGTTCGCTGCGAGCAGTGGTCGATTTGAAGAAGCTCGGCGAGCGCACCGTGTGGGTGGACTGCGACGTGATCCAGGCCGATGGCGGCACGAGGACGGCGTCAATCACAGGCGCATTCGTGGCGCTCGGAATCGCGCTCGGCAAACTGGTGGAAGCGAAAACATTGTCAGCGGTTCCATTGCGCGACTATGTTGCGGCAACGAGCGTGGGCATCGTCGATGGCGAAATCCTCCTTGATCTAGCTTACGAAGAAGACTCTCGCGCCGAAGTGGACATGAACTTCGTGATGACCGGCAGCGGCAAGATGATCGAGATCCAGGCGACCGCGGAGCAGGTGCCCTTCGACGACGATCAGTTGCAGAAGATGCTGGCGCTGGCGAA
>DASTGW010000220.1:0-4017 GCA_035718705.1 Terriglobales bacterium
TAGCGAAGCGCTGGTTGAGGCGAACAGGTACTTCGTCAAGAGCAGGATGGGTCTCAGGTAGTTGGGCTGGTTTTTCCGGTTGGTGGCAAGCCCGGAGCCCGAGCAGGATCGGCTGGATCATACTCGCAAGAGGGTTTCAGCGCAGGTCAGCAAGGGTCTAAAGCGAACTGCTGGTCGAGAAGAACGAGCTCAGCACAGCCTGAGGCCCTTATTCTTTCTGGCTGCTTCTTTCCTTCCTTCAGTAGCAACTTCCAAAAGCGAATCAAAGCTGACGTGAGCAAGTTGGTAATTTAGTAAGTTGGTAATTGGGTGATTGAAAAAGCAATCAGCTCGACGGCTGGGGGTTGGGTTCAATTACTAACTTACTAACTTACCCAATTACCAAATCTCTTCAGAATTCGGCCGTTGGCTCTTTCAATTACCACTTACAACTTACCAATATTCCTCAGTCGTTCGCGGCTGCACCCGCTCGCTGCGTCATGCTCGTCTTCACTGCCATCGAAGCCCGCAGCAGGTCGGGGATTTGCGCGACGGGCACCGGCCTCGACAGCAGGAATCCCTGCACCAGGTCACAACCCACACGGTGCACGATGTCGAGTTGCTCGTTGGTCTCCACGCCTTCCGCGACGGTGCGCATGTGCAGGGTCTTAGCCAGCGACACAACGGCTTCCACGATGGGCCGCGTTCCATTCGGGTCTGAAACTTTCTCGATAAAAGAGCGATCGATCTTCAGAGTGTCGATGGGCAGCTCGTGCAGGTAACTGAGCGACGAGTAGCCGGTGCCAAAGTCATCCACCGACATGTTCACCCCCAGCTGCTTCAACTTGGTCATCTGTCGTGATGACTCCTGCACGTTGTTCATAACCAGCGACTCGGTGAGCTCCAGCTCGATGCAGGCCGGATCCACTCCGGTGCGCGCGAGATTCCGGGAGACGCAGGCCGCAAAATCAGTTCGACCGAACTGCAGTGCAGAAACGTTCACCGCTACCCGCGCGGATAATCCAAACTTCTCGCGCCATTCTTTGATCTGGTGGCAAACCTGCTGTAATACCCAGTCGCCGATCGGCACGATCAATCCGCACTCTTCCGCAACCGGAATGAAGCGAGACGGTGGCACCATGCCGAGCCGCGGATGACGGAACCTTAGCAGCGCTTCGAGTGCTTCGATGCTGCGGTCCGGACGATACAGCGGCTGATAGAACAGCTCGAACTTGCCTTCGTCCAGTGCGATACGCATTTGCTCTTCGATATCGAGCGTGTCGCGTGCGTCGCCGGCAAAACATTCATGGCGATTGCGTCCACGCGACTTCGCCCAGTACATCGCCTGATCAGCGCCGCGGCGAAGAGCCTCGGCATTCTCCGCGTCATCGGGAAACACTGCGACTCCAATGCTCGCCGATGCTTCAATGCTGCAGCCTTCAATGTTCAGAGGTTCCGTCAACGTCGAGAGCAGCTCTTTCGCGACGTAGCTGGCACCTTCGATAGTCTTCAGATCTGTTAACACGGCGGTGAATTCATCGCCACCGGTTCGAGCCAAGGTGTCGGTTTCGCGCAGGCGCGAACGGAAACGTTCCACAACCGACTGCAGGTACAGGTCCCCAAAGTGGTGGCCGAAGGTGTCGTTCACCTGTTTGAAACGGTCCAGATCGATGCAGAGCACAGCCGACTTGGTATTAGCACGCCGCGAGCGCGCTAACGCTTGTGTTAGTCGGTCCTCAAACAGCACGCGGTTCGGAAGTCCGGTCAGGACATCGTGCTGTGCCTGGTAGGACACCCGCTCGCTGGCCGTGACTGCTTCCTGAATTTGTTCTTCCAGGAGCGTGAGCACCATGCCGAGGGCCACGCAGTAGGTAGCGATGTTGGAAAGCGGAGCGTCAACAAAACGTTCTAAAGCGTTATTGGCATGAGGGAAGGCAATCGTAACTGCCCATGCCAGGAAGCCGCCGCTTGCGGTGAACACTCCCACCGACCATCGCGAGAAGCGGCGGAAGTAAAGGGTCCCGCAGAAAACGAAGAGCAGGGCCTGCGCCATGCGGATGACCGACGCAAAATCGCCATCGTGGACTGCGAATGTCATCATCGTGCCGAAAGAAACAATGCCAGCCAGCACGCTTACTACGTAGAGAGAAAGCTTTTTGTAGAAGGTCCAGACGAGGGTAATCGAGCCCGGAATCGCAATCGCCAGCAATCCATAGAAGAGCGATTTGTATGTGATGTTCCAGGCCACCGCCACCGAATAGGACAGCGCCGGCAAAGCAATCACCGTCGCCAGCATCCAGCGCCGTCGCCTGCTGCTGCAGACCTTCGACACGGCGATCAGGAACAGCACACCAGCGGTCTCGATGGAGCAGGCGCTGAGCGTCTTGACCACGCGGAGGTCGAGCACCGGGGCGAACAATTCGGTAATGAAGTGCAACAACATCAGCACCCAGCCGAAGAACCAGAACTGAAGCTGGTCGGTGGCACGGCGGCGAAGGATCGACCCGAAAATCAGGACCAGGAAACCGAGAGCGAGAATATTTGGCACCGCTGTAGCTGACATGGCTGGCTCGTCTGTGGTCGCGACTACACACCTCCGCTCGCTTGCGCGGAGTGCGACCTTGGGATAAGTGCAGCCAGAGAGCCAAAGTGCTGGAACTGGAGAATTCTTTTGTTTTGTTATGTTTGGACTAAGTCTCACCTGAATTGATGGGTGAGACACAGGCATTTCGTCTCAAAATGAAGCGTCAAAATGTCGCAGGACTGAGCGGGAAACTCCTGGTTTCCCGCCCCAACGACGAAACCCCGGTAAGGATGCCCGGGGTGAAGATACCAATCATGTGTAACCGTCCCACTCGTCAGGGTGATGCGGCGAGTTCGAGATCTACGCCACCGACGCTGCTTCCTGCTTCAGCTTTTCGGCGTTGTAGTGGGTGGTCAGGGCATCCACGAAGGGCTGAAGTTTACCGTCCATCACGTCGGTGAGTTGATGCAGCGTGAGCCCGATGCGGTGATCGGTGACGCGGTTCTGTGGGAAGTTATATGTACGGATTTTCTCGCTGCGCTCGCCGGAACCCACCATCGATTTGCGTTCTTTCGAGAGAGCTTCCTGCTGCTTCTGCTGCTCGATTTCGTACAAACGCGCACGCAGAACGCGCATACCCTTCTCGCGATTCTTGATCTGCGACTTTTCGTCCTGGCAGCTGACGACGGTGTTCGTCGGAATGTGCGTGATGCGCACGGCGGAATAAGTCGTGTTCACCGACTGTCCGCCGGGGCCCGAAGAGCAGAACGTATCGATGCGAAGATCTTTGGCTTCGATCTTGATGTCGACGTCTTCCGCTTCCGGCATAACAGCAACAGTCACGGTTGAAGTGTGAACGCGCCCCTGCGTTTCAGTCGCCGGCACGCGCTGCACGCGGTGCACTCCTCCCTCGTATTTGAGTTTGGAATAAGCGCCGTGTCCTTCCACCATGGCGATCACTTCCTTTAATCCGCCCACGCCCGATTCCGACGTCGAGAGCACTTCCACCTTCCAACGCTGCGTTTCGGCGTAGCGCGTGTACAGACGGAACAGTTCGGCAGCAAAAAGTGAGGCTTCGTCTCCACCAGTGCCGGCACGGATTTCCAGGATGACGTTGCGATCGTCGTTCGGGTCCTTCGGGACGAGCAAGAGCTTGAGCTCTTCCTCGACCTTCACAACGCGCTCCTCGAGCTGCGTTAGTTCCTGCTGTGCATACTCCTTGAGCTCGGCATCGGTCTCAGACGCAACCATCTCTTTACTTTCGGCGATGCCCTGCTTCAGATCCTTGTACTCGCGATACTTCTCGTAGAGCTCTGAGATTTCGGCGTGAGCTTTGGCAGTCTTCTGGTACTTGGACGAATCCGCCATCACCTCAGGGGAAGAAAGCGCGTCGGTGAGTTCTTTGTACTTTGTTTCCAGATGATCCAATTTGTCGAACATGATTGCGTTCCTGCTACGGCCTTTTAATGCTACGGGAACTTACCACGAAGGTCACGAAGTACCACAAAGGCCAT
>DASTGW010000221.1:0-18442 GCA_035718705.1 Terriglobales bacterium
CCAGCGCATCAATGAGGATGGATTTTCCGGCTCCGGTTTCGCCGGTCAGAAGGTTGAGCCCCGTCGCGAACTCCACGACCACACTGTCAATCACGGCATAGTTTTCGACGCGCAGTTCAACCAGCATTCGCCCGGGCCCAACTAGTGAGGATGGCGGCAGTGTATTCGAGTGGAAAAAACAAATCCACCACAGAGACACAGAGGCACAGAGAAGAAAATAGGAAAAGCTCTTAGACCGAAAGAGTTCACGAGATCCAACAAGCTCTGCCCTTTAAGTGTTTTCCCTAAAACCTCTGTGCCGCTGTGTGTCTGTGGTGAGTATGATTACTGTGGTACACCGCCAAATATCCACACCATCAACAACTTACGATGCATCCCAGTGTTCTATAATTCCTTGTTGCTCAAAGTTCGAGCAGCTTGTTCGTAATGATGATTACTCACCTGTTCGCAGCCAACTTCCTCGGTGGCGAGATTGCGAACCTGGTCTCTGAAACTGGCCCGGTTGCGAAAGTCGTCCTCGGTGTTCTTCTCTTCGCCAGCGTTTTTTCCTGGGCTTTGATTGTCCAGAAATACCAACTGATGGGTCGCGCCCGTACGCAGAGTTCTCGATTCCAGCGCGCCTTCCGCAAAGCCACGCGCCTGCAGGACGTTGCCGCCGTCTCGGAGCAATTCAAGCCGAGCCCGCTAGTCTCCGTTTTTGAGGGCGGCTACGAAGAGCTTAAGAAGCAGGGTGGACTTCGAAATCCTGTCGCTGTTCAGCGCGCGATGCAGATCGCGTCGTCGGAAGAACTCACGCGCATTGAACGCCGCCTGCCCTGGCTTGCGACAATTGGTTCCGTCACGCCGTTTATCGGACTGTTCGGAACTGTGTGGGGCATTATCGACGCCTTCCACGGACTGGGCACCGCCGGCGCCGCTACACTGCGCGCCGTTGCGCCCGGCATTTCCGAAGCCCTGATCACCACCGCCGCCGGCCTGTTCGCTGCGATCCCGGCCGTCATCGCTTATAACGTGTTCCTCAACCAGGTCCGCGAATTCGGCTCGCGCATGGACGACTTCTCGCTCGAGATGATGAATACCATCGAGCGCAATGTGCCCGCGTCGAACCCGCGTCCCGCGCCCGTCAACGAACCGGAGTATCGCTAGATGGCCTTCACCAACTCACAAGGCAGGACGCAATCCTCGCTGGCGGACATCAACATCACTCCGCTCGTGGACGTCGTGTTGGTGCTGCTCATCATCTTCATGATCACCGCACCGGTATTGCAGTCGGGCATTGAAGTCGCGGTCCCGAAGACCAAGACGGTGAAAGAGATCACGGAAGAGCGACTGGTGATCTCCATCGACAAAGAGCAGCGCGTGTTCCTCGGCAACGACCCGATCAACATCAACGAGGTCGCCGACAAGCTGCATCAGAAGATCCGCGATCCGCAGAACCAGTACATCTTTGTGCGCGCCGACGAAAATGTTCCTTTCGGCGCTTTCGCCACGGTGATGGACGCCGTGAAGTCGAGTGGCATCACCAATGTCAGCATCGTTACGCAACCGTTGAGTTCGAATGGCAGCAAGCACTGACATCTTTACAGAGCGCGAAGGTATCAGTTCCCCGCTGGCGGTTTCGCTGGTGCTGCACGGGATACTGTTTGCCACCATCCTCATCTACGGATTCGTGCTCAATCGCAACTCCGGCAATAACTGGGGTGGCGACAGCTTTGGCGGCGAAGCGATGAGCGCGACGCTGGTGACGAATATCCCTCTGCCGCGACCCCAGGTGGAAACGCAGAACATCGTTGCCAACGAGAGTAAGGGACTGACGGAATCGAAGCCGAAAGAAGAAGAGCAGCCGGACGTGAAAGCGATCCCGATTCCCGACAAGGAAACCAGGAAAAAGCCAAAGCAGATCACGAGCACCATCACGAAGCCGAAACCGGTTGAGCCTCCGCCACCGGAGAACAAAGTTCCCTTCGGCGAAGGTGGACCGGTGAGTGGACCTTATGGCTCTTTCTCCACGACAACCGCCAAGGGCGGATTCGGATTCACGGGCGGAAATGGCGATTTCGGCAGCAGATATGCCTGGTATGTACGCGCCGTTCGCGACAAAGTTTCGCAGAACTGGATGAAATACGAGATTGATCCGCGGATCGGCGGTTCGAAGCGCGCCTACATAACTTTTTCGATTGACCGGAATGGCCGTCCGGGTGACGTACAGGTGGAGCAGTCGAGCGGCGTGCCGTCGATCGACATCTCGGCCGTGCGGGCGCTGCAGCGAATCGATACTTTTGGCCCGCTACCGCAGGATTATTCGGGTAGTAAGGTCATGGTCGAGTTCTGGTTTGATGCCAACCGGTAACACGGACTGTAAACAGCTCTAAGTGATTTGCGTTACTGCATTACAAAAAGCATCGCAGTACGATAATTAGTTGACCAGCAAACGATGAGAAAAATCCTCCCCATCCTTCTCGTACTCCTGTTCGCATCCTTCGCATTTTCGCAAACGGACTGGATCAAGACCGGTACTGGGCTTGGCCAGGAACGTGTGCGTCTGGCCGTCCCCGACTTCAAGCCGGTAGGCGCCGACCAGCAAACCACAAGTCTGAAGAAGGTTTTCGATACCACCCTCTGGAACGACCTTTCCAGCGCGGGCATCTTCGACATGGTTTCGAAGAGCTTCTATCCGCTGCAGGTTCCTGGCACACCGCAGGAAGTAAACGCCTCGGCGTGGGCGAACGAGCCGCCCAAAGCCGGCATGCTCGCGTTCGGCAACCTGGATGCCGCGCAGCAGGACATAGCGGTGCAGGGCTGGCTGGTGGACGTAAACAACGCCAGCACGCCGCCTGTGCTGGCCAAGCAGTATCGGGAAAAAGCGTCAGAAGAGAGCGCCCGCAAGATCGCTCACGAGTTTGCGAACGAAATCATCATGCGGTTGGGCGGCGGGGTGAACGGCATCACCGATACAAAAATCTACTTCATCAGCAATCGCACTGGCCATAAAGAAGTCTGGCAGATGGACTACGACGGCAATGGCCAGCAGGACATCACGAAACAAGGGTCCATTGCGCTGTCGCCGCGCATTTCACCGGATAATTCACGCCTGGCCTACACGTCTTTTGCAAAGGGTGGGGTGGACATCGCGATGTACTCGCTGGAGTTGAATCGGGCTGTCACCTTCCCGCGCTTCGGCGGAACGAACCTGTCACCAGCGTGGAGTTCCGACGGAACGAAGCTTGCCTTTTCATCGTCGCGTACAGGTGACCCGGAGATTTACATCGTCGATGCCAGCGGTCAGAACATGAAACGCGTGACTGCCTTCAAAGGTCCTGACGTTTCGCCAGTCTGGAACCCGAAGACGAATTCCCAGGTCGCGTGGGTGAGCGGCCGCACCGGCTTGCCGCAGATCTACATGATGGACGCTGACGGTACGAACGTCCAGCGTCTCACCGATCAGGGCTACGCAGTGTCACCGTCATGGTCGCCGAACGGGCAGTACTTGGCCTTTGCGTGGATCAGACATTACGGTCCTGGTGCTCCCGGTAACCAGGACATCTATGTCATGGACATCGCCAGCAAGAGGTTTGTACAGTTAACACACGATGCAGGAAGAAACGACTTCCCTTCCTGGTCGCCTGATAACCGCCACATTGTCTTCCAGTCGGACCGTCGTGGACGCTGGCAGATTTATTCCATGCTCGCCGACGGAACCCAACAGCGCGAGCTAACCCAGTCGGGCGAAAACACGCAGCCGAACTGGAGTTTTAAATAACGAGTTCCCCAGCAGTAACCGATGTTGATAGCAGTTTGGTACATCATAAGAACGAACTGAAACAGAAGCAGACAGAAAACAAGATCGATCACTTGGAGGATCAGGTGAAGCATAGACAGATGAAATGGGCGATGTTGATCGTTACTCTGGCCGCGATCATGATGCTCGGAGCTTGCAAAAAGAAGGTACAACAAGCTCCTGCGCCGCCACCGCCACCACCGCAGCCAGCACCGACCGCAACCTTGACTGCGAATCCCAGTACCATCGAGAAGGGTCAATCCGTAACTTTATCGTGGGAGACCACGAACGCCGACGACGTAACGCTGGGCCCGAACAAGGTGGACGCCAAAGGATCAGCCACAGTTTCTCCGACCGATTCCACGACCTTCCGCCTTATCGCGAAGGGTGCCGGTGGAACGCAGGAAGCCACGGCGCGCGTCACGGTGACGCAGCCGGCTGCACCGCCTCCGCCGCCACAGCCTTCGGCTACGGACCAGGAGCTGTTTAATCAGAACGTGAAAGACGTTTACTTCGATTACGACAGCTACGAGATCCGTCCGGACGCGCAGTCGGCGATCGCGGGAGATGCGCAGTTCCTGCAGCAGCATCCGAACATCAGCTTCACCGTGGAAGGACACTGCGATGAGCGCGGATCGACCGAGTACAACCTGGCACTCGGCGACAATCGTGCCAACGCCGTCAAGACTGCCCTCACGCAGGCTGGCGTTTCTGCCGATCGCATCAAGACGATCAGCTTCGGCAAGGAAAAGCCGTTCTGCACCGAGAGCAACGAGCAGTGCTGGCAGCAGAACCGCCGCGGGCACTTTGCTTACGGCAAATAGCTTCTTCTTAGGAAGAGCAAAGGGACGGGCGAAAGCTCGTCCCTTTCTTCTTAAGGGGCTCGTGGTTAGGGGTTAGCGGTTGGGAATGGCTCGACGTGTTGTGCTAACTGCTAACTCCCAACCCGTGACCACTTCTTTGTGCATCAAAGATTCAGGAGCTCAGTTCAGCCTGATACCACGATCGGCAACTGCCGATTATCTCTGCGCCATTTATCATAAGTAGCTGAACGGGAGTAAAGAATGAAATCACTGCGACTACTGTTCGTCCTTATCGGCTGTGCGCTGCTGGCGTCGCCGGCGTTTGCCGTCAGCAAAGAAATCATCCAGCTGCAAACGCAAGTGCAGACCTTGCAAGACCAGATCAACCAGATGCGGCAGTCGTTCGATGAACGGATGGGCGTCATGCAACACCTCGTCGAACAGAGCACCGACAACGTCAACAAAGTCTCGACGTCGGTCAACGAGCTGAACCAATCGCTGCAGCGCCGTGGACAGGACGAAGGCGGACGCGCCGACCAGCTTTCCGGGCAGATCCAGGCGTTGCACGACAGCGTGGATGAATTGAAGGCGCGCATGAACAAGATCGCGCAGCAACTCGACGCGATCCAGAGCGCGCAGCAGAATATCAACACCGCGCCCGCGACTGCGACTCCGGGCATAGGCGCTCCTGGCGTTCCGAATGGTCCTGGAGGCCCTGGCGCGGCCGCGAATCAGGCTCCGCCTGCTGATGTGCTCTACAACAACGCGCTGCGCGATTACAACGCCGCGAACTACGATCTGGCTTCGCAGGAGTTTGGGGATTACCTGAAGTACTATCCGAACACGGATCTCGCTGGCAATGCGCAGTTCTATATGGGCGATATCGCGTATCGGAACAAGGATTATCCGAACGCGGTGAAGGCATATGACACGGTCATCGAGCAGTATCCGGACGGCAACAAGGCCGCTGCCGCGCAACTGAAGAAGGGCTACGCGCTGCTGGAAATGGGACAGCGCCAGGCTGGCGTTCGTGAACTGAATGCGCTGGTAACTCGCTATCCGCGGAGCATTGAAGCCCAGCAGGCGAAGGATCGACTGAAGAAGTTGGGTGCTTCGGCGGCAACGCCATCGCGCAGAAGGGGCGAATAGACTTTTAGCTGATTCGGTTGAGAAGGCGAGCAGAGATGCTCGCCTTATTCTTTGCGGCCGAGATTGAGGTCGCGCAGGCAGTACCGGATTTCGTTCGCCATGTCGACGATGCGCATTCCGTCTTGAACCATCAGCTTGCAGGAAATCGCCTTTCGAACCTGAGTTCCCTCCCCGAGATCGTAGTCGACGCGGCAGTATTGGCAATCTTCGTTCCAGCAGAAACGTCCGTAGGAAATACCGTTCTGGGCGAGATATTGAAAGCAGCGGAGCAGGCTGTTGTTCTCCGGAACCTGGAACTCTTTGTCGAGAATCTTGATCGTGAGCAGCTTTTCGTAGGGATGAAGAAGAGGTCCGGGCGAACTCATGCGTTCATTCTAAAAGGCAAAAAGAAAGGACGATAGTGAGCCGGGGAGCACCCTACCGTCCAAGCTGTGAAACATGCGCAAAGTAAATCAGGAACAAGTTGTGTGCTTTCTCTGAACCCGGGAGGAGGAGCGAAGTTCCGGAAGTTTTCGCAGGCAACAAGATTTCGTTTGCGGGCCATCAGGATGTGCATGGCCACAGAATCCGAAAACCAGAACACCACGCCGGACCGTCGCGATGCCATCCACCAAGGCAGTTCCCTCAGCGGCTCGACCAAGCGCAATAACGACGCAACCGAAAAAGCACTGCATCCTGAGCAGCGGGATGATCGCATGAACAGCGATGAGCACAGCGGAATGAGCGAATCGGGCGTGATCGCCCGTGACAACGATGAAGAAGAAGTTGTCGACCAGGATCCGGGCGAACGGCAAAAGGAGAACCAGAACCGCTCGAAGGACGATCCGTTGGCGGCGTGACAATCCAGGGTTTTTAATCAACCTTACGCGAGACTAAGCTGCAGTGCGGGCTAGAAAGCTTGCCTTGGGCCGTAGGAGTCACCTGACTCCAGCCTTTAGCCGAGAACTCGCATCCCATTCCTGCTGAGGACGAACATGAAGGACGAAACGCTGGACCGTGTCTATCGGGCGCTGCAGATTTCCCTCGGAACTACGGCCGTTGTGGCGGGCGCCGACAAATTCTTCAATCTCTTGACGGATTGGGAGCAGTACCTGAATCCAGAGATTTCGGACCGGCTGGGCCTGAGCACAAAACAATTCATGAGCATTGTTGGGGCGATCGAAATCGTCGCTGGGGCAACAGTGCTCAGCGGAAAGACACGACTGGGCGGAATGTTGATGGCGGCATGGCTGCTGGGAAGCGGCAATCTGATATCGACCGGCAGTTTCCTCGATGTTGCTGCCCGAGATGTAAACATCGCCGTGGCCGCGTATGCGCTGGCAGAGCTTGCCAAGAAGCGGGAAAAGAAACTCTGGGCCAGGTTGGCGAAAGCAGCGTAGAAGAATTTCTAAGTTGTAATTGGTAAGTGATCAGAGGAGACATGGAAAAGGAAAAAGATTCGTTTGAACATACGGGGGCGGTAGAGCAGGACAGTCCGGAGCAAGAAACCAACACTTCGCTGTCGGGACAGCTGCCGCACCGCACTGAGAATCCACTAATCAAGTCCAGCGACAGCGATTTACCGGAACCGGGAGAGAATCCGGAGCACAGCGGCGAGGCTGAAGGACGAGGGTTGACGAAGGGATACCCGCGGAAGAGCGCGTGAAACAATTGTGTAAGCGGGAAATTTCGAAATTGTGTAATTGAGGGCAACCGACTCTTGAGATGTTCTTCAAGAACAGACAAATGCCTGATCTCCCGATTTCGTTACCTGACTCCAACCTGCTGCTTCACGGCTTCGATCAATTTAGCTGAGTCGTAGCCGACGCCGTCTTTGAAGACGGTTTCCACGTTTTCGATATCGGCGATGTTCTTGGAGGGATCGCCCTTCACCAGAACGATGTCTGCCTGTTTGCCTTGAGCCAGTGTGCCAACCAGGTTGTCCGTGCCTTCGAACTTGGCGCCATTCTGAGGTGCGATCTGGATGGCTTCGAGGGGCGTGAAGCCGGCCTCGACCAACAATTCGATCTCGCGTTGATCGCCGAAGCCCGGGAGAACTCCGCCATTGCCGGTGGGATCGGGTCCGGCGAGAAGCAGGCCGCCGGATTTCGCGAAGGCCAGTTCGAAATCCATTTCTTTCTTCATGTCCGCGGCATTCTGAGTATTCGCCACACTGATGCGCGCGCGTCGGGCGAGATAACTGGCACGAGCGCCGGGCGACATGGCGTCGAGAACGCGTTGCTGCAGCTTGGGACGTCCGGGCACACTGGCTTCGAAGACCGGCAATGTGGACGTTACAGCGACGTGATGGGAGATGAGGTCCTTGATGAGACCTTGCACTTCAGCGCTGGAGATCTCTTTCTTTGCCCACGATCCCGGACCAGAATCACTGGGACATTGATCGGGCTGCTTGTCCGTTACGAACTCTGTGTCAGAGAAAACGGGTCCGTGCTCAAGATCGTCGATACCGAGTTGAATAGCCTCGCGCCAATTCACCGAGCAGAGATGCCCGGTGAGTTTGAGGTGGCGTGCGTGGGCTTCCTGGATCGCGGCGCCGAGTTCCGCGCGAGTGATGAACATGTACGCCTTATAAGACGTAGCTCCTTCTTCCGCCCAATAAGCAACGGTTCGCTTCGCGTCTTCGGGTCCGTTAAGTTCCTGCAGTTGAGCGATGAACGTTCCTTTCCCTTCGAGATAGGGCGCGCTGACGTCAATCTTCGGACCCGGCATCTGGTTGGAATCGATCTGATGTTTGACGCGGAGGTCGGCATAAGGCTCGATGCTGCCGGTAGTGCGCATCGAAGTGACTCCTGCTGCCAGATACAAGCGAGGCGCGGTGAAGGCGATCTCGGTGACCATGAATCCAGGCGGCGCGATCTTTCCGGTGGCCGCCTGCTCTTCAATTGAAGCCGAGTAGTAAAGATGGTTGTGCATGCCGACGATGCCTGGGAAAACGGTGTGACCAGATTCGTCAAAAGCCTTCACGTCCTTCGGAAGAGCCGTGCCCGACGACTGGATCGCCTGAATCTTGCCGTTGCTCACAAGGACGGTTTGATCTTCGCGCGCTGGGGCTCCGGTTCCGTCGATCACGCGAACATGCGTTAGCGCAAACGTCGGATCGGAGATCTTCATGTACTGCTGGACGTCCGGGCCAGGAGCTTGGGCGAGAGCGGTGGCGGCGAAACAAGAAACGACAAAAATTAGGCGGCGCATTGGAGCGGAATACTACAGGATTCAGCACCGAAGGTGGGATGAACAAAAAGCAGGTACCTCGCCAGCTTCGCTGGCTCGTGATGACAATCGGGAGGCTCGTCCCAGATATTTATCTTAGAGCGGGTTTAAAGCCGACAGCGGACATTGCGTTCTGCACTTCGGGTGCGGTGTTGAAGACCTGCCACACCATGCCGGTGCGCTGGTTTTCGCACATGAGCATGGAGATGCCCTGGTCGATGCCGATCACGTCAGCGTCGTACCAGTTCGTCAGCGGATTAAAGGCATCGACAAAACCGTACTTCTTCCACGCGAGGCTGCCATACGTCGAGCGGATGTTGCGCAGCACGGCGATGCAGTCGCTGAAGACGAACGGTAGCGATCCGGCCGTCGCACACGGAACTACGGTACCGTCGATCGGACCTTTCGCTGGAGGTCCGCCCCATGCGGTGTAACCGCCGGAATAGTCGGACGCGGTGATGCCCCAGAGATTGTCACTGTAGTCAGAGAACTGGTTCTTCAACGAAAGGCAGAAGAGTTTGTGCGCCTTGGTGGCGTCGATGGAGTTCTGGAAATAATTTGCGTATTCGTCGCTCTTATTCCGGAAGTCGAACCACGCGTGTGAAAACTGATGCACGAACAGCGGCGAGTCGCCGTAAATGAAGTTATAGCCCTGGTACGAAATTGGTGGTCTGGACCAGGCTTTCCACGTGTCGGGTGAGACCGGATGAGTCGGCGATCCGATAGCGAGCAGGTAGATCATCATCAGCTCGCAGTAGTGGTCCCAGCGCGCCTCGAGGAAGCCGGAGTCGGGCTTCCATCCCATCGAAAATGTTGTACCGCCGTTGAGGAACCAGGGCCAATCCATGCGCTGATAGATGGTGTTGGCCAAGGCGGTAATTTGCGGGTCGTTGTAGTACTGACGAGCGAAAAGGATACCGCACAGAAGGATCGAGGTATCGATGTTGGAGACCTCGACGTTGTTGTTGAAGCGCTCGCCCGTCTCGAGATGAACAAAGTGATAAAAGAAACCGTGCTCGTTCGGCATCTGGTTGGCGAGGAAGTCGAGCGCGGCGATCACGCGCTGCTTGATCTTCGCCGAGTCCCCGTAGCCACGTTTGTCGCCAATGCAGAGGGCCGTGAGTCCGAAGCCGGTCGATGCGATGCTGGCAAAGTCACGCGTATCACCGCCAACCGCCAGAGCGCGGTCTTTGATCTGTCCGGTCGTAGAACTCGCTTCGGTCCAGAAGAAGTCAAACGCTGCGCGCTGGATCTCGTCCATGAGTTGGTCGTCGGTTCCGGTGTAGCCGGAGTTCGGCGGAGGCACAAGCCTGCTTCCTCCCTTACCGCCGCCTCCGCAGGAGATCATTCCCAGGCTCATGTTGAAGACGGGATAAGCAAGAGCGGCCTTGGTGGCGTTAGCAAGCCATTGACGACGGGTAGTCTTCGATTTCATCGGCCTTAAGAATACTCAGTTCGAGTTGAAACTTCAGTGACGCCGGATCCCTAACCGAACCGGCATCGTTCGGAGAGCACGCAAGAGAAAAGGCGGTGGAATGAACTCCACCGCCTTGCTGTATGAGTTAGAAGCTCAACCGTATCTGGAACTCGACCACCCGTCCCGCCAGACCATTCGGAGCTTTGCCAAACGACCCTGTGTTCTTGATGTCCGTCGGCGCAGTTGCAGGAGCAAGTGAAGCGAGGTTGAGGATGTTGAACGCGTTGAAAGCGTTCGCACGGAAATCAATGCGAGCGTTCTCGCCTAGCACCGGAGCACTCGGCAGGCCGATGCTCTTGGCCAACGTGAGGTCAACGTCCGTGTAGCCGGGGCCAATAAGCGTGTTGCGGAAGCGGATACCTGGTCCACGCGTCGTGGTGTCAAAGCTTGCTGCAGGGTTCGGGAACGTGCCATTGATCCACTGCTGCTTCGATGCATCGTTGATAAACCCGCCGAAATAAGCAGCTGGGGCATCTGGACAGGTGCCGTCGCCGTTGCGGTCGTTGTTGGTATCGCACGAGCCAATCAGCGGTGACCACGGGAAACCGGAATGCTTGCTGATGATGGTGCTGACGGTCCATCCGCCGACCACCTTTCCGAGAAAGTCCTTTCGGTTGCGCAAGAACGGAACCTCGTACACTGCTGCCAGACTGAAGTTGTGGCGCACGTCGTAGTCGGAACTCCCCTTATCGAGTAACTGGTTCGCGGGATCGGTCTGCTGGAAGCCGATTTCGAAGGAAGACGTGTCGATGCTGTGCGACCAGGTGTAGTTCGCGGTAACCTGCAAACCACGCGAGAAGCGATGGTTCAGTGAAGCGACCAGTGAGCTGTAGGACGCGTTTACATCCGGCAGCGGAATGAATATCCGGTTGAACCGATTGTTGCCGGTGGGAATGGGCGTTGCTAGCAGCGTTCCGTTGGCAGTGTAGGTCTGCCTCTTGTCCTGTCCGCCGGCAGGAGCGGTGTTCGGATCCGGACCAAAGGTATCGCCGGGGATCAGGCGATTCACGTCGATGGTGCGAATCAGTTTGCGGCTGATGCTTCCGTAATAGCCCAAGGTAAAGACGTCGTGTTTTCCAATCTCTTTCTGCATATCAAGATGGAAGTTGTAAACGTACGGATTCGGCTCGTTCGGAAGCGCTCCGAACAGGTCGACCTTGGTGATGCTGCTGCAAGTGGCATTGCCGCAGAGCGCGCCATCCGGTGCAACGCCGAACGCGAAATTCGGATTGGCTGGATAGCTGAACGCAGTGTTGTTGCTGCCGATCGCGTACTGGATGTTCGATCCAGGAGGTGGTCCTACAATGGCGCCAGGATCGAAGAAGCAGCAGGTGCTGACTTCTGCGAAAAACGGAGTGTTCTGACGGATGTTGGAGAACACCGTTCCGAAGTTGCGGTTGTAGGCGAGGGCGAAACCTCCGCGAATCACGAATCCCGTATCGTCGCGGAAGGGGCTCCAGGCAAAACCAATCTTCGGAGAGAAGTTGTTGCGGTCGGGATTGAACAGTTGCTTTGTCGGCTGGACAGTGCCATTGATAAGGCCCTGCGAACCATACACGTAGTTAGTCATCACGTCGTTGGTTTCTTCCAACGGCGTGAAGTATTCCCAGCGGAGGCCAATATTGAGGGTCAGGTTCGGACGAATCTTCCACTGGTCCTGAGCGAAAAACGCATAGTCAGACGTGCGGAAGTGACGGAGGCCATTCGGCACGCCACCCGTGGTGGGATTCACTGACTGCTGCTGGAAGAAGCAGCAGGCATCATTGGCGAAATTCAGGATGCCGCGGAACTGGTAATCGGAGCGATATCCGCCCGCCTGGGTGTTGTTGTTCTGTTCCCGGATGAATTCGCCACCGAACTTGAAGACATGGCTTCCATGAACCCAGCTCAGCGTGTCGCGAATGGAGAAGGTGTTCTGGGCAAGATTGCCTGGAGTCGTCCCGCTTCTTCCGATGCCGAACACGCGCCCGGGATCGCCAAAACCGTTGGCATCGAAATCAAAGATGCGAATTTGCGGAATGCCGTAGTTCGTGTTGCCGGTAGGGTTCAACTGATTGAAGTACCAACGGGTGAAATTACCGCGCAGATCGTTGAGCAAGGTAGCCGAAATCGTGCGGGTCCAGCCCAGCGTGTAAATGGAATTGTTAGGAGTAAGAGTGACGTCCTCTAGAGGCCGATTGCCACCCGCCACGTTATCGAGGCTGGTGTTGTAGGTGCTGAAGAAGAACTGGTTCTTGTTCTGGTTGAAGTCCAGGCGTCCGTTGAACTGGTTACCGTTCGAGCTGTTGGGTACCACCAGATCGTAGCGTCCCCAGTCAGGGATGCCGTCGGGACCATTACCGATGGCCTGGCCAATTCCGATACCGGGCGCGTACCACGATCCAAGAGGACGTCCGTCAAGCGAACAGCAATCCGTCTCGGCGATGGTAGTCGCGATTCGAGGCTGTGCACCCGGCAACTGGAACATCTTTGCCGCAATGCTGTTCGGGTTCGTCTTGATCACGTATTGCTGGAAGGCCGGAGACAACATCGTAACGTTGCGGAGAGTGGAGTTTCCGCTGAGACGCACGCCTTCATACGAGAAGAAGAAGAACATCTTGTTCTTAATGATCGGACCACCGAGGCTGGCACCGAACTGGCGGTACTTCTGATTCACGCGTTCCGGACACTGTGCAGCAGTGATCTTGAATTCGTCCGAAGTGCCTGCGTTGCAGGTGATCTGCTTCAGAGTACCGGTGGTGGGACCATAAAACTTGTTGTAGGCGTTCAGACCTTTGTCGTTGAACTTTCCAAAACCGCTGCCGTGCAGGCTATTGCTGCCGCTCTTGGACACAGTCTTCACCTGCGCGCCAGAGTTACGGCCGTCTTCAGCGGAGTAACTGCCTGAAACAACTGTGATTTCCTGGACGGATTCCTGGTTCGGCGTAATCACAGCAGCGCCGCCCCAATCGAGCGAGTTCACACTCACTCCATCCAGCAGGATGTTGTTAGCGGAAACTCGCTGGCCGTTCGCCGTCACCTGGACCTGATTTTCAGTCTGGAAGAGCTCAGAGTTTGATCCGCCAGGGCCGGCTTGCTGCGGAAGGTTACGCGAGTTGCCGTTCGCACTGCGCGCCGCGTCGCCGAACACACCGGGCGTTAGGCGAACGAGGTTGTAAGGATCGCGGCCAAGCTGCGGCAGTTCGCGAACCTCGATCTGATTGATCGTTCCCTGCTGATTATTGGTCTCGGTCTCAACACCTACGGCCGTATCGGTGACGGTCACGTCTTGTGAGACTTCACCGGGCTGCAGGGTGATATTGAGCCCGCGAGGCGTCTCCGCCTGGACCACGACATCTTTCGAACTCGACTTCTTGAAGGAGGGTGCTTCCACCAGAACCGTGTAAGACCCCGGCCCGAGGTGCGAGACGCGATAAACGCCGTCACCCGTTGATTGGACCGTAGTGCTCACGCCAGTGGCCTGGTTCGTAACCGTAACGTTAGCGCCGGCGACGACCGCACCAGAAGGATCGGTGATGGTGCCTTGAATGGCGGCATTGAATTGCGCGGACGCGAAAGGCACTAACGCGAGAGCGAGAACAGCGAAAGCGATGAAACGCAGCACGGATTCGCGATTCATTGCGACCTCCTCAGTGACGAGCTTGATATGTGAGTCCGTATGGATTTGTGAAGTTTTTGGTAAAACGATTTATTAGAGACAAAAGAGAGTAGAACGCTTCGGCAGCACTGTCAAGAGATGGCACTGCAATTTGACGTAATCGTGACAAATCTAAGGTTGATGGCAGAGATGACATTGTGCGACACTTGCCCGCGTGCCGGGAAAAAAGAGGAAAAGCGGCGGGTCGGCGCCTCGTCCGAGGGCGCAAGGGCAGCCCGTAAGCTTGAAGCAACTGGCCAGTTCACTTGGGCTTTCTCCTACTACGCTATCGCTCGTCCTGAATCACTCCGAAAAAGCGCGATCGATTCCACAGGAAACGAAGGACCGTATTTTTGAGGCCGCGCGTGGACTGAATTATCGTCCCAATTATTTTGCGCGCTCATTGCGCTCGCAACGAACTTTTTCCGTGGGCGTGCTGATTCCGGAACTGAGTGATGGCTACTCGGCGTTGGTGCTGACAGGCATTGAAGATTATCTGATGCAGTCGGGATACATTTACCTGGTTGCGAGTCACCGGCACAAAGAGAAGTCCATCGAAGATTACCCCCGAATGCTATATGACCGGTCGGTGGAAGGACTGATCGCAGTCGATACACCATACGAACAGGAACTGCCTATACCAGTAGTAACCGTGTCAGGGCACAAGAATCGTAGCGGGGTCACCAACATCATTCTGAACCATGAGTCAGCCGCCGAGTTGGGATTGCGTCACCTGGTGGACCTGGGGCACAAGAAGATTGCGTTCATTAAAGGTCAATCGTTCAGCTCCGATACCGAAGTAAGATGGGAAGCGATTCGTCATGCAGCGAAACAGCTGAACATTCCCACCAATCCGAAATTGGTGACACAGATGGAAGGGGTGTCGGCGTCGCCGCAGGTGGGACATGAGGCGGCGCGGAAACTGCTGCAATCGGGTGAACCTTTCACCGGCCTCTTCGCGTTTAACGACATCTGTGCGATCGGAGCGATCCGCGCCTTTCGCGAAGCGGGGTTGCGCGTGCCCGAGGACGTGTCGGTGGTGGGCTTCGACGATATCTATGAAGCGGCCTACCATATTCCGGCGTTGACGACGATCCGGCAACCCTTGCAGCGAATGGGCGCACTGGCAGCGGAGATGCTGGCGAAGAAGATAGCCGAGCCGGGTTACGAGATGCCGGAATTTCTACAGGTAGAGCCAGAGTTGATCGAACGGGAGTCCACGGCCCAAGTGAATTCGCGGCAAAACATAGCTGCGCGAAACGCGTGAAGTTTCGACTCGCAGTCATCCATTTCGGATTCGCGTTGACGGGCGTGGTGACCACCATGCTCGGCCCCATACTTCCGCTGCTATCTTCGCAATGGTCGCTCAGCTACGCACAATCAGGACGGCTCTTCACGGTACAGTTCCTGTTATCGGTGACCGGTGCGTTAATCGCTAGCCGCGTTATGGCGAGTTTGGGCGCGGCCCGCACAGTGGTGATCGGAATGGTGTTGATCGCCCTCGGAGTGGGCACGATGGCGCTTGGGAACTTGCCGGCCGTAATCGTCGGGATAGGAGTCTACGGAGCCGGACTTGGCTTTGCTTTGCCCTGCACCAACCTGATGGTGTCGGAAATGGTGGAGAATCGCGCCGCTGCCTTGAACCTGCTGAACTTCTCCTGGACCGTTGGCGCTCTGGCCGCACCGATGTTGATCGATTCCCTGCTGAAGCCGATCGGTCTGCGAGGATTTCTCGTTGGGTTGGCCGCTCTTTGTTTCGCAGTTGGCATGGTCGAGATTGGCGGCGTGAGGCAACTGGGAGCTATAGAGAAGATTGCGGTCGTAGGAAAGCTTGGCGACAAAGCGCGAATTACGTTCGCGGTACTGACAGCGGTGCTGCTTTTCCTGTATGTCGGCGTAGAGAACGGTGTAGCAGGTTGGGTGCCCACGTTTGCGCAGCGGGTTGAATATGCAACGTCGCGAGATGCAGCGTTGGTGCAATCGAGTTTCTGGGCTGCGATTCTGTTGGGCAGACTGACCGCGCCACTGGTACTGCGGATTGTGCGTCCGGCGAAATTGGTTTTCCTTGGGCTGTTCCTCGCGACCGTGGGATCCGCGTTAATTGTCTTCGCGCATGACTTGCCACTGTTCGTAATCGGAGTGCTGGCGTCGGGAATTGGATTGTCGTCGGTATTTCCGAACGTGATTGCAATTTTCACCGAGTGGTATGGCACAGGCGGCGCAGGCAGTATCGTGCTCGGAGTGCCGGGACTTGGAGGCGCACTGTTCCCGTGGCTAGTGGGAGTGGTAGGAGAAAAGACCGGCCACCTAAGGCTCGGAATGTCGGTGAATATCGCAGTTGCAGCAGCGGCATTGATGGTGTTTTTTGCGATGATCCAGGTCGCGCTGGGAGCGAGAGCAACAGCGTTGGAAGAGCGAAGTGCATAGATGCTTCGTCGGACTTGGGTCCTCCTCAGCATGACCTCATCTTCTCTTCATCCTTAGCATTATTACTTCACAGCTACTGGTTGGAGCTTTGCTTCTTCTGGATGTCTGAGTTTTTCTTCCCCGGGATCGAGAACGCGCTGCATGAGCACGGCGGCGATGATCATGAAGAATCCGCCGGCGACGACGGCAAGGATGCGGTTATTGTTGAGCAGGTGGCTCATGATCCATCCGAAGAAAAGTGAGGCGACGATTTCCGGAATGACGATAAAGAAATTGAAGATGCCCATATAGACGCCAGTTTTCTGTGGCGGGAGCGATCCGGCGAGAACGGCGTAAGGCATGGAAAGGGTGCTCGCCCAGGCGATTCCAACGCCGGTCATCGAAAGCAGGAGCAGCCATTTATCGTGAATGATACCGACAGAGAGCAGACCGGCCGCTCCGCAGAGCAGGCAAAGTGAATGCGTGGTCTTGCGACCGAGTTTTCGAGCGATCGCGGGCAACACGAATGAAAAGAAGAAACAGACCAGCGAGTACATGCCGAAGCAGACGCCTCCCCATTCGACGCCAGCGGTGTAGCTGGGCGAGGTTGTGTCGGCGGCTCCGAAGACACTGCGAGCGATGGCAACTCCAAAGTAAAGCCACATGCAGAAGAGGCCGAGCCATGTCATGAGTTGCACAGGCGCAAGCTGCTTCATCGTCTTCGGCATGGTGGCAATGGAATCGAGGATCTCGCGGACATTCTCGCCAACCCCCCGCTTCTCGGATTTCATGCGGCGGAAGGCTTCGAGATCGTCGGGCGGATACTCCTTGGTGGTGAGGATGGTCCAGAGAACAGCTCCGAAGAACGCGGCGGCACCGATGTAGAAAGAGAGGCGGACCGTCCATGGGATCGCGTGTCCGGAAGCGCCCGAGCCGACGTGGAAATAGTTAGTCAGGAGATAAGGTAGGGCGGATGCGATGACAGCGCCGAGCCCGATGAACAAACTCTGCATCGCGAAGCCGCGGGTGCGTTGCTGCTCGGGGAGCAAGTCGGCGACGAAGGCACGGAAGGGTTCCATGCTGATATTGATGGAAGCGTCCAGGATCCAGAGCAGGCCGGCGGCCATCCAGAGTGCGGAACTACGGGGCATCAGGATGAGTGCGACCGAGCTCAAAATCGCGCCGGTGAGGAAATACGGGCGACGGCGGCCGAGGCGTCCCCAGGTCCGATCGCTGGCGTGACCGATGATCGGCTGGACGATGAGTCCGGTGAGTGGCGCG
This sequence comes from Terriglobales bacterium, assembly GCA_035718705.1. GTDB lineage: Bacteria > Acidobacteriota > Terriglobia > Terriglobales > Acidobacteriaceae > DATMXP01. The sequence continues at coordinate 17,742 of DASTGW010000221.1, forward strand.
GCAAGCCAAAGGATGGGAATCTGGTCGGCGCGGGCCCCCAAGTACTCATAGATCGCCGACATATTGGCCATCTGCAATCCCCAGCCAAACTGGATGCCGAGGAAGCCGAAACTCATGTTCCATATCTGCCAGAAGGAGCGCGTGGGTTTGTCCATAGCTGTTGAGCGGAACAGTACACCAAGTCGGGAGAAATGGTAAGCAGAAGACCGAAAAAGCAGATGCCTGCTTTCGCTCCAAGGACGAGGGGAGCGAGTACCTCAGCCGGTTCATTTATCGCTCATAAAGTTTGACCATCTCGCGCAGGCGTGAAGAGCATTCCTCGGTGAGTGCGCCTGGTCGCATCCGCCAAACCCAGTGTCCGCTGGGAGATCCGGGAAGGTTCATGCGAGCCTCGGAGCCGAGGCCAAGGATGTCCTGGGTCGGCGTAATGGCGGTGTTCGCCACCGAGGACATGATGCCGCGGATGAGCACCCAATTAATGGGATCGTCGGGACGGGCGTTCAAGTAGGCGCGCGCGAAGGCGTGTTCCTTCTTGATATCTTCGGCGGTGCGGATGGAGTCTGCTCCGGGCTTGCTGTTCCACCAACCCACGACCGTATCGTTGTCGTGGGTGCCGGTGTAGGCGACGAGTTCGCGAACGTAGTTATGCGGACGGAAGGTTGGGGCTTGCGCGTCGTTGCCGAATCCGAACTGCAGGATCG
>DASTGW010000222.1:0-4505 GCA_035718705.1 Terriglobales bacterium
GGGCGAAGTTGGACGGCCTCGGTTGGCACGCTGCGATTTTTCTTTCTTCGCGCCGCCGGATCACGCGCGAGCATGGCTCAATGATCGTGGTGTTGCTGGTGGTGGACCGGTCGCTGACATCGGCGTGCACTGCATCGACACCCTGCGGTACGTGCTGAACGATGACGTGGTTCGAGTGACGGCGGTTGGGAGCAGAGACGAGCGTTCGGGAGATGTGGAATCGAGTGCTGCGCTCACGCTGGAGTTCTCGCAAGGCATGCTGGCGACCGTCACTGTCTCCTTCCGCGCCGAGTATCACACGACGGTGGAAGTCCGCGGCGAACGGGCTGCGCTGGTCTGTGACAAGGGGCTGACTGTAGATCGCCCCATGAATGTACAGCTCTGGCGTGACAACAAGATCGTTCAAGACGAGCAGATGTCGAACGAGCTAGCGTATGCGCATCAAGTGGATGAGTTCGCCGATGCCGTGGAAGGCAAGGCGAAGTTCCGCGCGCCGGGACTGGAAGGCTGGAAGAACCAGGTCGTGCTGGATGCCGCTTATATGAGCATCGAGACCGGGCGTTCCGTACAAATAATGCAAGTGACTCCGGCCGTCGCTTGAATGCGAGTTGCCAACATTCGGGGACAAATTTTTCTGACTTCCGCAGCCTGCGATAATCTAATGCTGCGAGGACGTCTATCCGCCTGACGGAAGGCGATCACAAACGCATGAATTTTCAATTCGACCACGAATCCCGCCGCCGGCTTGGCTACAAGCTGATCGACCTCATCAACGAGTACTTCGATTCCCTTCCTGATCGGCCCGTCCAATTGCCGCTCGAGGAGCGGACCTTCGGGCAACTGCGCGACCTGATGCCAGAAGTCGGCGAGGACGCCAATGCCGTGCTCGACGAGATGTCGCACGAGTTGGTCAACAAAGGCTTTCACGTCCCGGCCGCCAACTATTTCGGCCTGATGAATCCCACGCCGACCTACATGGCGGTGCTGGCCGAGGCGTTCGTTGCCGCGATCAATCCGCAACTGGCGTCACTGGCGCGTTCGCAGCTGGCGTCGAAGATAGAGGCCGAAACCGTACGATGGATCGGCGAGCGCATCTGGGGACGTGGCGGCAATCCCGATAAGCCGAAATTTGACGGCACATTCACCAGCGGCGGCAACGAAGCGAACTTCAGCGCCCTGGCGATGGCGCTGGCTACGCACTTTCCTGCAGCGGTGGAAGACGGCTTCTCTGGCACGAGTGCACGCCCGGTGCTGTATTCATCGTCAGAAAGCCATCACTCGCTCGATAAGTCTGCCGGACTGCTTGGCATCGGACGAAAGTCGCTGCGCCGTGTGCCGGTGAATGCGCGCTTGCAGCTTGATCCCGCAGCGCTGGAAAAGCATATTGGGCAAGACCTTGCTGCCGGATTTAAACCGTTCGCGGTGGTTGGCACAGCGGGAACAACGAATTCGGGAGCAGTGGATGATCTTAACGCTCTGGCCGAAATCTGCGAGAAACATGGACTGTGGTTTCACGTGGACGGCGCTTACGGTGCAGCGGCGGCGTTCAGCGATAAGCATCACGAGATCGTGGCGGGGATTGAGCGCGCGGACTCGGTCACGATCGATCCGCATAAGTGGCTGGCTATGCCGTTCGCGGCCGGCGTCGTGTTAACGCGCAACGCCGAGATGCTACAGACGACGTTCGGCGTCTCGACGCCTTACATGCCGAAGGTTGCAGGGGCTACGATTATTGACAACTTCAAGGTAAGCGCGCAGTGGTCGCGGCGCATGAACTCGCTGAAGCTGTGGCTCACTTTGCGCGTGCATGGACGACAGGCGTACGAAGAGTTGGTTGATCAGCAATTAGGATTGGCAAGGCAGTTTGCGGAATGGGTGCGCCACTCCGAACACTTCGAACTGACGCTAGATCCGCAGTTGACCATCGTCAACTTCCGCGTGAAAGGCGTTCCCGAATCCGATGCTGCCGCCGCTAATGCTGCAGTGGTGGAAGAAGTCACACGCGATGGGCAACGCTGGCTATCGCAGACGGTTGCGGGCGGACGGAACGTGATCCGGATGATGATCATCAGCTATCTGACTTCGGAGAAGCAGTTGCGGGAATTGGAAAATGCGTTGAGGGAAGCAGTCAAGAAGGTGGCTGTCCCATCAAGGCGTTAGCGTCCGGCACGTGCGGCTTTGGCATTGCCATTTGAGGTGCGCGTCTTTCGAAATTGCGCCGGTGGCAGTCCGTAGTGTCGCTTGAAGGCTCGATTCAGCGCGGCTTCTGATCCGTAGCCGACTTCGGCTGCGATTTCCGCGACGCTGCGTCCCGGAGTTTGCAGTTTCTCGGCAGCAAGAATCAAGCGCCATGTCGCGAGATATGCCATGGGTGATTGGCGGAGATAGTGCCGGAAGCGCTCGGCCAATCCCGTGCGTGACACTCCGACCTTCTTTACCAGACGATCGATGCTCCAGGGAAACGCTGGATTCTCGTGCATCATTGAGAGTGCCTGGCCGATCATGGGATCGCGTGTCCCAGCGAGCCATCCCGTCTGTTCGGCGGGAAGACCTTGGATGTAGCGTCGCAGCGCCTCGACAAAGAGCAGCTCTGACATTTTCGCCAGCACAGCCTGGCTACCCGATCGCTCTGCATTGACGGCTTCCACCGATAGCCGTATCGACTGCTCAAACCAGACACCCGACGGCTCTTTCCCGGTGCTGACCACGAAAGCGTCTGGCAAGCCGCTAAGCAAGACTTCGCTCTGGCGAGGCTCGCAGACCATGTATCCGCAGACGAACTTCGTGGTTTCGCCTCCGCCGCCGAAGTGTGCGACCTTCAGACCCTGGGTGAGATTCTTCGCAAACTTGTCCACTGAGTCGACGGGCTTTGCCACACCATTGCCGAGCAAGTGATTGGTACCGTGCGGCACAATCACGATGTCGCCAGATGCCATTTGGATAGAGGAATGACCAGGCACTCTCACGTAGGCCTTGCCTTCAATCAGGAAATGAAAAATGATCAGGTGGCCGCCGTTTTTCATGAGCAAAGGCGCCATCCTCGAGGGGGAGGAGTTGAGGCACCAGGGCGCAGAGAACTCTCCGTTAAAGAAGATGGCTCCTTCGAGTTTGACGGCGCGGAGGACCTCGGAAAGCACGTCCATGGAGTAATAAGGATGCGGCAGATATGGCTTTTGCGGCAAAAAATCGGGTAAAGCGATCAAGTATTCCAATCGGAGCCGGCGCACAGTAGGACTGGACAATCACGGAACATTCAGGAATCCTGTGAGCCAGAAGAAGGAGAAGAATGAGCGACCACTATCACGACCCAGCCGACTTCGGTCAATTGAAGAACATGAGCAAGCTTGCGCCAACCGAGTTCAAAGCATGGCTTGGACTGAATAACATTGTTGCGCGCGAGGATGGAGCGATACCTCGCAAATATCGCGAGCTGATTGCACTGGGAGTAGCTTTCACCACTCAGTGCCCTTACTGCATTGAAGCGCACGTAAAGGATGCGAAAGCTGCAGGAGTTACTCGCGAGGAGATTACTGAAGCTGCGATGATCGCTGCCGCTCTACGAGCTGGTGGAGCAGCAACCCACGGCGCGATGGCATTGAAGCTTTACGACCAGGTGTAACTTCATATGGAAAGAGCGCTGCCGCGGCAGCGCTCTTCCCTTTCCTGCTGCTGTCTACTTCTCGAACGGCACAACCGGTAATTCCACAAAACTCGAGTGATAGATCCTCTGCGTAGCCTTCTTGTAGTCGGCGGGCTTGGCGAGGAAGATATTCGGCACGAATGTCTGCGGATTGCGATCATAGAGCGGGAACCAAGTGGACTGGAGCTGCACCATCACACGGTGGCCCGGCAAAAAGACGTGGTTGGCGTTCGGCAGCGCAAACTTATAGAGCAGCGGCTGATTCGGAGCAATGGCCTTTGGATCCGAGAAGCTCTCGCGATAGCGTCCGCGGAAGATGTCGGCCGAGACCATTAGCTGGAAACCGCCCATCTCTGGCTGGTAGCCGACTTCGTCCGGATACACATCGATCACCTTCACAACCCAGTCGGAGTCAGTGCCACTGGTGGAGGCCATGAGGTTCGCTATGGGCTGTCCGGAGATCTTCATCGGCTTGGTGAGAACGTCAGAGACGAAAGAGATTACGTCAGGTCGGCCTGAGACTTCGCGTTGATCGTTCACCAGCCAGTGCCGCCAGCCGTCGGAGTCGTTGAGTGCGATGGGACGCGGACGGTACTGCACCGGCTTGGCAGGATCGGAGATGTACTCTTCGTAGTTATTATTGCCTACATTAGTCGTGAGTTTCAGGTCCGCGCTGAGGTACATCGGCGTGCCTTTGGGAGCGCAGCCGCTCTGGCATCCGGAAGGCCACGAGTTCAGGCGACGCCAGGTGTTGGTGCCGGTTTCGTAAACCGTGACCGGGGCAATGTCGGCTTTCGGAGCGCCGTCGATCAGGTACTGCGCAAGGAACTGACGAAGGACGTTTTGACGGAACCAGAGCGACGTT
>DASTGW010000223.1:0-6522 GCA_035718705.1 Terriglobales bacterium
CTCGATCCCTTGCACCGATATCGCCGCTACATCACCGAAGACCGTCTCCCTAGCTTCGTCGACGACGAGATCGCGGTCTTTGGCTTCAACAGTACGCTTTCGCTGACGACCAAGCACGGGCGCCTTCGCGAGAGCGACATCGCCTTCGCCTGTGCGCGTCTGACGCAATTGCCATCGCAGATCGTGCGAATCGTCGTATTGCACCATCCTTTCGACCTTCCGCCCAACAACTCTGAGCGTGACCTTCTCCGTCATGCAACGTCTGCCATGCAAGCGCTTGCCGGATGCCGCGTCGATCTCATACTTTCTGGACATTTGCACCTCAGTCATGTCAGCGAAACCGCGCAGCGCTATCGCATTGCTGGGCATTCCGCCGTGGTGGTCCAGGCGGGCACGGCCCTCTCTATCAGACAGCGAGGAGAGAGCAACTCCTTCAACGTGTTACGGTTGGCGCCAAACCAGTGGGAAATCGAGCGTCGCTCCTGGAATCTGGAGACCCAAACCTATTCTGACGTGGAGGTGAAAGCGCTTACACGGAATTCGTTACCCTCTCTGGAGAACTTCAGTTAACCCTTTGCCGCCGACACGCATCCGACTACCCTGATCCCTTTGGAGAATGAAAATGGCTTCCGACTTGCTTAGCTTGATCCTCGATTTCCTCGCCGACAGCAACAAGAGTGCCCGCAGGGCGGGAGCAGCCGCGTCCAAAAAGGTAACCCGCATCAGCCGCGACGTTTCCGATCGCGCCGACGACTTCCGTAAGACCGTCCAGCGCCGCATGAACCCGGAGCCTTCCGCGGGGAAGCAGATTGCAATCTTTGCCGCCGGATTCGGCATCGGCCTGGGTATTGCCTTGCTGGTTGCGCCCTATTCCGGCGAAGAGCTACGCTCGAAAATTGCTGACGGCGCCAGCGACTCCATCGATCAATTCCGTCGTCGGCAGGAAGACGAAGAAGCGATCTAACCCGCAAATAGACAAACGTTTGTAGCTGGAAGTGCTACTATTTCATGTCGTAGCCGCCGTGTGCTGGTGTTCGCGCCACTTGCGCTCTGTCCTCAGTGCTGTCAAAGTATTGGGGACTTCGGCAGGCCCATGAACAGACGTCAGTTCTCAGTCGACATCCGTCCCGGTAAGTCCGACGGGACAATCGTGTTTTCCGTCACCGGTCCCCTGGTGCTCGAACATCTGTGCAAGTTCCGCGAAGCTTGGGACGCCCACACCGAGCCAGTCTTCATTTTTGACGTCAGCCACCTTTCTTACATGGACTCCGCTGCTGTCGGCTTCCTGGTAAACGCCTATATATCCCGTCAGAAGGCAGGCAAGAAGTTGGCGTTGGCAGGTGTGCATGGAATCGCTGAGCAGATTCTGACCAAGACCAACGTCAACACCCTGCTTAGCCTCTTCCCTTCCGTTGAGGAAGCCGAGTCAACTATGTCGGCAAATGCGCGTTTGATGTAGGGTTCACAATTCACAGGTGGTCTACGCAAATCTGCATCTGCTATAGTGCGACGTAACCGAAACTGCCTGGTTTTGTCCGACTATGGATCTAGAACTCCGCTCTCCCAGCGATATTGCTAAAGAACAGGTTCTTGCCTTACAGGAATACACGAACCTGTCGATCCAGTCGGTTGCGAATCTGTTTCGCAAGCCTCGGTATTTGGGTGACACACTCATGCAGGCAGACCTGATTGGGGTCGGGTCGCTTCCGGTGGTAGCGCTTACCGGCTTTTCGATCGGCGCTGTTCTCGCCCTGCAAAGTTCGAATACGCTCCAGCGCTTTGGATCGTTGTCCCTCACGGGCCAACTCGTGAGCCTCACCATGGTCCGCGAACTGGGACCCGTCCTGACGGGACTCATGGTTGCCGGTCGCAACTCCTCCGGCATCGCCAGCGAATTAGGTTCTATGGTGGTGACCGAGCAGATCGACGCCATGCGCGCGCTCGGCACCGATCCCATGAAGAAGCTGGTCACCCCTCGTGTCCTCGCTTCCACCTTTATGCTCTTCGTCCTGACCATCCTGAGCGACCTGGTCGGACTTGGCGGCGGCTGGACGGTCGCGCGATTTGCGCTCGGCCTCGACAGTAACCAATATTGGTCTACCGCCTGGCAGTCGCTTCAGTTTGCCGATGTTTTCATGGGCCTGACCAAGCCCTTGATTTTCGGGTTTATTATTGCCACGGTTGGCTGCTACTACGGCCTGTCTGCAAAAGGTGGGACTCAAGGGGTGGGTCGCGCTACCACGCAGGCCGTAGTGGCGGCCTCTGTTCTCATCGTCGTGCTCGACTTCTTCTACACCAAGCTGTTGATGGTATTCATGCACGTGCACTGATGACGACGATCCCGGCACCCACTCCCGACAGCCCGGCACAAGAAACTGTCCACAAGACAATTATCTTCGATCACGTCTCGATCGCGTTCGACGAGAAGGTGGTTCTCGACGACGTGTCCTTCGAATTGACCCGCGGCGAGACGAAGATGCTGCTGGGTGTACTCGGATCGGGCAAGAGCACGATCCTGAAATTGGCGATGGGTCTGATTCGTCCGGATACTGGCGACATCTTCCTCCTGGGGCATCACGTGAATGCCATGAAGGAAGAAGAGCTGTTTGAGCTGCGTCGCAAAGTGGGGATGGTCTTCCAGGAGTCCGCGCTGTTCGACTCGCTCACCGTGCGTGAGAACGTCGCTTATCGCCTCATTGAAGAAGGTGTAGATGCTCAGGAGATCGAGGAACGCGTGCGCGAAGCGCTTCGATTCGTGGAACTCGAACACACCATCAACCAGTTTCCGTCGGAACTCTCCGGCGGTATGCGACGGCGGGTGGCCATTGCTCGTGCCATGATTGCACATCCCGAGGTGCTGCTCTACGATTCCCCGACGGCGGGCCTCGATCCGGTCACCTCGACAACCATCATCGAACTGCTGGTAAAACAGCGCGACGTGTTCCACACCAGCGCGCTAATGGTGACACATCGACTGCCCGATACTTTCACTATGGCTTCGCACTACTTCGATGAGCAGGCAGGCCACATGGAGCCGATTCCGCCGGGCAGTACGATCCAGGCGCCCTCGAGCTTTCTTATTCTCAAGGACGGCAAGATCATTTTTGATGGTTCCGTGTATGAACTCGTGAATACAGACGACGAGTACATTCGGGAGTACATCGCCTGAAAGTTAAGGCGAACGGTCGCGCCGACTTGCCAACCTTACGGGCAAACTGGAAACTAATAGTATCGTGCGCGTTTCTGCCCAATTTATGCTGGCGGCGATGGACCCGAGCCACTTCCCAAAAGCTGGCCCGCCTGAGGTTGCGTTCCTCGGCCGATCGAATGTCGGCAAGTCGAGCCTGATCAATTCCCTGTTGGGTGAAAAGCTGGCGAAGACCAGTTCCACGCCCGGACGGACACGTAGTATCAATTTCTTCTCGGTGCGGAGAGCAGGCAGATCGCAGCCGGAACTGCTCTTTGCCGACCTTCCCGGATACGGTTACGCCAAAATCTCCAAGGAAATTTCGGCGGAATGGCCGAAGTTCATCGAGCCCTATTTGGAACATCGCGAGCCCCTGTCATTATCGATCGTCCTCATCGACACCAACGTTCCGCCTCAAGAAAAAGACCGTCAGCTCATCGAATGGTTGAAATTCAGGAATCGTCCGTTCGTGGTGGTGGGAACGAAGGTCGACCGCGTCTCGAACAATGTCCTGAACAATTCCATGCGAACGCTCAAGGGTGCGTTCGGAATTGAAGAAATCCTGCCTTATTCCACGAAAACCGGCACGGGCCGCAACGAACTATGGCGCAAGATCGGCAGCGCATGTGGCATGGGCGAGTAGGCCGCCGATATCCCGAATTGAACTCAAGAAGCGTTCTGGAACACCCAACGGAGTCTCTCGGCTATCAGCCGGTACCTTCGTCACTAAATCACATTACGATCGTTGTCGATATGTCTCTTGAGCCGCGAAGTGCGGCAACGCATCAAAAGGGACCTCCTGATAAACCCTGACAGGGCGGACGAACTCCGCCCTGATTTTATTTAGCGGGAGCCAAACGCTTGTTCGAGATCTGCCTCTGAACCAGGTAGCTGAGGGGGCCCAGCGCCATGTAGGCCGGTCCCCAAATTAGTCCCGCCTTATCTCCATTGATTAGCGACCACGCGAACAGTGCAACGGGAACGAGCACGGTCACCGCGATCCCGATCTTTCCGCCGGGTATGCGAAATCCACGAGGTAAGTCCGGCCGGGTGTAGCGAAGGCGCCAGACAGAGAACAACGTCAGCACCGATGTCGCCACCCGCAGCCACATATATACCGCAATCAACTGCGGCACCGTGAACACGGCCAGGCAGGCACACATGGCGGTGGATAACAGGATCCCGTTCACGGGAGTGCGAAAGCGCTCATGAAGGATTGTCAGCGCCGGATGCAGATATCCATCTTCCGACATCGTGAAAGGCAGGCGCGCTCCCGACATGAGCGTACTTTGCAGGCCCAGCAGCACTGACAGCATGGCCGCACCGGACATAGCTGCGAACAACCAGCGTCCGCCCACATGGCGCGCCACGGTGACGATGTATCCGGCGGTCCACTGCTGCCAGTCGTGACTCGCCGCCAGACCAGCCATGATTGGCAAAAGGAAAGTGACCATCGCCAGAGGCACCATGATGGCCAGCCCAATCGGGAAATTTCTTTCCGGACGATCAACTTCCTCAATCACGGTGGAAAGCTGCTCGTATCCCGAATAGAGCCACAGGGCGAGTGCCAGACCGACGCCGTAAACTTCACGCCAAGGCTTCCCCGGCGGTGTGAGCGGCACGAATGGATTCCCTTGCCAGTGCATGAATCCCATGATGGTGAATAGCGCGACCGGCACGAGCACGATAATCAACAACACGATGCTCACTTCACCGACGATCTGGATGCCGCGAATGTTAACGGCCGCAACCAGCAGCAGGAAGAACAGCGCAACCAGCCAATGTCGCCATCCGGAGGCAATCGGCGCATACCACTGCGCAGTGGTGTCGGCCAGGATTACCGCGTACGCGGCGTTCATCAGAAACGTGCCTGACCAGTTCCAGAACCCGCACTGATATCCGAGCGCGTCGCCGAAGGCCGCCCGGGTCCATCGATAGAAGCCGCCCTCGACCGGCATCGAGGTCGCCATTTCGGAAGTCGCCAATGACATCGGCAGCGAGAACAGCCAGGGGACAATGATGAGAAACAGAAGCGACATTCCCGGCCCGGAGCGCGAAATCATGTCCTCGAAGCCGAATGGTCCGGCCGCGCAATAGGCGTACAGCACGGCCACGAAGGCCCCCAGCTTCAACTTGCGGAAGTGATGGGAGTCGGTTGTGTGGCTGGCGGATTCGGCAGGTCGCGAAGAAGAGGTCATCACCGGAAGTATCGGGCTCCTGAGAAGGTACGGAATCTGGACGCGCGGGTCAATGTTGGCGGGAGTGCTGCTCCTGCGTCCGCCTGGCCCAGTTCTGTCCCCTTTCGCGGAGCACTCGTCACGGAAAACGCTCACAAGCCGTGACAAGCCGAGTTCCGCGATTTAGAACCATTCCTCACTTCCTCAAATGAGGCTTGAAATGATTCGCTTGCGCTTGTTCCCAGTAATTCTGCTCCTTAGCACGTTCGTCTTCGCCGCGCCGCCCGGACCGGAGGCCGCTATCAAGTCCGACGAACTCCGTTCCCACATGCTCTTCCTTTCAGACGACCTGCTGGAAGGACGTGCCACCGCCACTCGCGGCCACGAAATCGCCACTCGCTACGTTGCTGCCCAATATTCGGGCATGGGCCTGAAGCCCGCGGGAGATAACGGCACCTACTTCCAGACAGTTCATCTGCGACAGGCGATTCTGCAGACCGACAAGAGTTCCTTTTCGCTTGAGATCAACGGCAAATCAGAGCCGCAAAAGCTGGAGGACGATTGGTATGCCGGCGGAAGCTATCTTCGGAATGATTCGCAGTTTGAGGGTGAAGTGGTGTTTGTGGGCATGGGCATCAGCGCTCCGGAACTGAAACACGACGACTACGCCAACGTCGACGTGAAAGGAAAGATCGTTGCCATCATGGCCGGCGCGCCCGAAGCGTGGGAGACCACCACCCGCGCCTACTATTCGTCTGGCTATCTGAAGGGCAAGTTCGCCGCGGAGCACGGGGCTATCGGCATGATTTCTCTGTGGACGCCCGACTTCGATCCGCACTATCCCTGGGCCGCTTTCCTTCGTAACTCCAAGTTTCCAGCTTTTAACGTAATCGATAGGAACGGAAAGCCGAAAGACTCTTACGAACAGATTTGCGGCTCGGTTGCGGTACCCGTCGCCAAATCAAAGCAACTGCTCTCGAGCGCTGGCTTGGACATAGATGAAGTGGTCAAGAAGGCGACCGCGGGCGAGTACGTTAGCAAGGCGTTGCCGGCCCGGGCACAGATTCACCTCGTCACCGAACACAAGGATGCGAGCAGTCCGAATGTTGTCGCCATGCTGCCCGGATCCGATCCCAAGCTGAAAGACGAGTACGTTCT
>DASTGW010000224.1:0-8136 GCA_035718705.1 Terriglobales bacterium
TCGCTCGACGACCTCCGCAAGCTCCGCATCTCTTTGCGCAAATGCAAGCCTTTCGTCATCACCACCGACCACAATCCATCCGTCGTCGTCCTCGACTCACCGACCTTGATCACGCGCACCGCGCCCCCGCAGCAACTTGCCTTATTCGAAGCCGCCACCGCCGCCCACGCAGGTGAGCTGTGATTCGCGTCGTGATTGATCCAACTTACGAATGCTTTCGTGACCGCGCTCGCGAATTGCTCTCCGCCAACATCCCACCTGCAGAAGTCATCTGGACCGACCGCGACGCCTCGCAATTTTCTTTGCTTCAACAAGAGTCCATACCCGCCGCAGCCCCCAAGACAATCGACGTCCCCCGCCGCTACGTTGAACTCGCCAAGCTCGTCTACGCGCACAGCCACCCTGAATGCTGGCATATGCTGTATTCGGTCCTTTGGCGCATCCTCCACGGCGACCGCAACCTGCTCTCCGTCCACATCGACAGTGACGTACTCCGCCTCAACCACATGCGACAGGAGATCGCCCGCGACGTCCATCACATGCACGCCTTCCTGCGCTTCCGCCGCATCGAGCGCAACAGCGAAGAGTGGTTCGTCGCCTGGTATAAGCCCGACCATCACGTCCTTCGCCTCGCAGTTCCATTCTTCGTCGACCGCTTCGCTACCATGCGCTGGGCGATTCTCACGCCGGAAGAATCCGGCTCCTGGGACGGTATTCACCTCAACTTTGGCCCGGGCGTTCCCGCCTCGGAAGCTCCCACCGATGACTCCCTCGAGACGCTCTGGTCCACCTACTACCGCACCACCTTCAATCCCGCCCGCATGAACCTCGAGCTCATGCGCCAGGAGATGCCCGCGCGCTTCTGGACCCATATGCCGGAGCTACAGCAACTCTCCAACGTGATCGCCGAAGTTCCGGCTCGCCTCGAAGCCATGGATCGCCAGCAGGCCACCTCGGTAACTGTCCCCGACTCCCGCGACCTCACCATCCTTCGCGACGCCGCTTCCCGCTGCACCGGCTGCGACATCTGCCGCGACGCCACCCAAACCGTCTTCGGCGAAGGTTCACCTCACGCACAAGTTGTTTTAGTCGGCGAACAGCCTGGGGATGTCGAAGACACGCAAGGCCGCCCGTTCGTCGGACCGGCCGGCGACGTCCTTCGTCGCGCCATGGAAGAAGCCGGCATCACCCGCGAAGACGTCTACATGACGAACGCGGTGAAGCACTTCAAGTTCACGCGGCAGGGGAAGCGTCGCATTCACCAGACGGCCCGCATGTCAGAAGTGATTGCCTGTAAACCATGGTTGGAAGCGGAACTCGACGCCATCCGGCCAAAGGCAATCGTGCTACTTGGCTCCACGGCAGCCAAATCGCTGCTTGGCAGCACCGTGCGTATCACCCGCGACGCCGGCAAGATCTACCGCACCCGTTATGCTGCGCACACAATCATCAGCGTGCACCCCAGTTTCGTACTCCGAAGCTCCGACGACACTCAATCCAGAGCGGTTTACCAGAGGCTTGTCGACGATTTACGTTCTGTTCGGTGCTTTGTAAGATCCACCAAATCGGAAATCCACTCTTCTACTGCTGAGCAGCTCTCGAATTCCCCCTCCGTGCCCTCGCTCGAACGCATCTCATCTCGAACACGCTAGTTCAATCGTTAGCCCGCCATAGTCCGAGTTTGGCTCGAGTGCACTTTCACGTACCAACCCACCTTAGGAGATCTGATGTATCACCACGTTAAGAAGCTGATGTACACCGTCAATGTTGGCACGCCCGATCCGCGATTCGGAAACATGCTGCTGGAACAGTTCGGCGGAGCCAATGGTGAACTCGCCGCCGCCATGCAATATTCCATTCAAGGCTTTAACTGCGAAGATCCTGCTCGCAAAGATTTGCTGATGGATATCGGCACGGAAGAGTTGAGCCACTTGGAAATCGTGGGCGCTCTCATCCGCATGCACCTGAAACCGATGAAGTCGGACCGCACTGCCGCCGAGGCCGACCCTCTGGTCGCGATCGCCGGAGGAGGTGGCGTAAGTCTCGTCAACTCGATGGGGGACGCCTGGACCGCCGACTATCTGAAGATCACCGGCGATTTGGCCGTGGACCTGCGAAGCAACATCGCTGCGGAAGCACGAGCTAAAATCGTCTACGAGCGCCTGATCTCGTTCACCGACGATCAAGGTAGCAAAGAAGCTTTGCAATTTCTGATGACCCGAGAAATCACCCATATGCGGGCCTTCACGGCTGCGCTCGAAAGCATGGAGAAGCCGGAATTCTCGATCGGTATCATCAAGCCCACGCCTGGACTGGTGGACCAGTATTTCAATGCCTCTACGGGCGACGGTGATGAAGGCGAAACTGACCTGACCGGCCCCTGGAACGAAGGCAATGGCTTGCACCTGGTTCAGTCTGACATCGATGTGTACGGGGATGAATCGGGCGAGCAACTTAACGTGAAACCGTATACGCCGCAGCCTGGGACCGAGGAAACTTCGCCTTTCGATTCCACTCCTGTCGGGGAGAATGTTGGTCCGAAGAGTGTAGTCAGCAAGAAAGACAAGAAGAAAGAGCGTCTGGCGTCCTAGCCACCTGGCGCCCACTGCTCACCGCCGTGGGCGCCCTTCGATCTAAATCGACGAGATTCTCGTTCTCACTCCCGCCGCTACGCGATCGCAGCGCGAAGCATGGAACTGGAACGCCGCCGAACTTGTCGCTCCCGCCCGCGCAAAGAGTTCCTTCCGCAACATCGCTCGTGCGCGGAACAATCGCACCTTCACCGCGTCCTCCGTCAACTCCAGTGCCTCCGCTGTTTCCGCGGTACTCATCTCCTCAACGTCGCGCAACATCATCACCGCGCGGTACGGATGTGGCAGCGCCAGAATCGAAGCCTCCAGTAATTCCCGCGTCTCCCGCTCAGCCATGATCTCCTCCGGATTCCGTTCCCCTGTCACCGCCGTGGCGGCTGCGTCATCCACGTCTTCCACCACGACGCGCTGCGATCGTTCTGCTCGCGCCAGTGCTTCATGCACCGCGATGCGCGTAATCCACGTGCTGAAAGAGGCTCGATGTTCGAACTGGGCCAGGTGCTGATAGGCGCGCACATACGCATCCTGCATTACATCTTCGGCCTCGTCATCATTACGCAAAATGGCCCGGACCGCCCGATACACACGGCGGTTATAGCGCCGCACCAGCAGTTCGTATGACTCCCGGTCCCCTTCGAGCACTCTCTGGATAATCTCTTCGTCGGGAGCATCCAACGTCAACTTGCTCAAAGCCTCAGGTCCTTGCATGGCTCCTCATAACAATAGAGTGATGAAGCAACAAAAGGTTACAAGTGCTCTCTGACCATCCTACGCATCGGCGCTCCCGGCAACTATCCTGGGACGAACCGAGCGCCTCCACCCCGAAACGCAGGCTGTGGCTTAAACTCTTACACCGGAGAGTACACATGAACAAGAAGACCCTGCTGGCAGTTCTGTTGAGCTTTAGCTCTGTCGCCTTCGCCTCCACCTGGAGTAACGTCACATTGATTGATAAGCAATGTTCGCGCAAGGCCGCCGACAATCCCGACGCGCACACCCGCCAATGTGCCATGGGCTGCGCCGGTTCCGGGTACGGCATCCTCACCAGCGACGGAAAGTTCCTCAAGTTCGACAAAGCAGGCGATGAGAAAGCCACGAGTTTGCTCAAACAGACCGACAAAAAGGACCATCTGCGCGTCACCGTTGACGGCGAAGAGAAAGACGGAATCGTCAACGTGAAGTCAGTGAAGATGGATTGAGGCTCTGGCCGCAGGTTTTCACGCCTGCGGCCTCGTCCTACAGGTTGGAAATCGTCGCCGTGGTTCCGTCGAACTTCGTGAAGCTCACGCTGAACTTCTCGTTGTAGCAGCGGGCACGATCCTGCAGCACGCTGATCGCAAACGCCTCGCCCAGTCGGAGGGAAGAATCCGAATCACTGCGCCAATGGATCCCAGCGTGAATCCCGTGCCCGAATGTGACATTACTGGCAAGCTTGTTCAACTCACCATTCACGGTTATCTCTCCGGCATCAGGACCCGTATAAGGCACCAGCGATAGTCCGTCCGAAGTGGGAACCATTGGATTGGGAATCACGTAATTGCCGTCGAAGAAGAACTTCAGCAGTGTAATGCACGCGCCGCCGACCGTCCCGTGGCCTGTCGGATAGGCAGGATGCGTTGGCGAACCTTCCGGGAACGCCTGCGACAACAGGTAACTCCCGTACCTGCTGAAGCTCTGTTGCAGCGCCTGCGAATTCAAAACATTCGGGTTCACATGTGCGTTAATCGAATTGCCTTGCTCCGTCTGCATCAGGTGAACAATTCCTCCGCCCGATTCCGGACGATGCCGCAGGTGCACCATCCACTTGTGGTACCAGACAACATCGAGCGCTCTCGCGGCCAGGGATCCAACGGATGCCGCGAAATCCGCACCTCCCAACGTGCTGAAGCCGTTCTGCGTTCGCGAGCCGACATAAGGATTTCCCGGGTTCAGAGGCACATGCAGTGTGCCCATCACCAGCAATGCGGTGAAGTATGCCTGGTAAAGCACATCCACATGCGTCCACGCGGAGAGATCGCGGCCATTGCGCAAATAACGGGCGATCCCATCGATCTGGACATGCTGTCCGGTATCGATGCCGCTCTGCACCTGTTGCCAACTCGTCAGATCGGTCATGTAATCGATTCCCGGTAGATACGTGGTAAACCGCTGGTTCAGTTCCTGCGCGCCAAGCGACGTCGGCAGGATCATGAACTGCGAAACGTACGGACCGACCGCATCACCGGCCGTCTTCCCGCGGAACAACAGATTCGGCGTTACGTGCCCCGTGCTGTCACGCGGGCCAGCGTAGCTGGGTAAGGTCGACAGTTCCTGTGCGGCTAGGGCCGCAGTCGGGTTCGATACGTAGTCCGTAAACGCCACATCGCGCAGCAGTGAACCCCAATACATCTCAATCAACTCGGTGCCGTACGCTTGGCTTGACACGGCAGGGGCCGGTGGAACCACAACAGAACTTTCTTGATTGCCCGAACACGGCGCATTTCCGAACTGCACCGCGTCGCTCCCCTCCAGTCCCAGTGCGAGTGCCCCTTGCGGGCCGTTCAGCGTGCGCGTCCCGCCCATGATGATGTTTTCGAAGTCTTCGGGATCGCCACTCTGAAAGGCCTTCTTCATCGATTGATAGGCTTGCAGGTTTACCCGTCCGTACCCGTCTTGCAGAAGCCCCTTCGTGTAGGTGCCCGACTTGTCCGGATACCGTGCCTCATCGCCGTTCGTAGTCTGTGGTGCCACAGCGATGTGTGCTTCTTGGTTGGCAGTCGACATCCGATTCATGAAGCTCTGGAGAACACGCTTATTCGTTACTCCCGGAACTGCGGAAGCCGAGTTCGATTCGGCGAACGCTCTCGCTGGCCCTGCCAGCGCTCCGGCCAGCGTGGCGGCTGCTCCAGATCGGACCAGGAAACTGCGTCGATCGATGGCTCGGGGATTTCTATTGGACGATTCTTGAGTTTCTGATCCCGGCTTACCTTCCTCCAACATTTCTTCACTCCTCAAGGCAATTCCGCCGTAGAGAGACTCTGGATACGGCGCGAATTTCACACCTGTTTCCTTCAAACTTCAAGAGAGAACTTACGTCACAGAATGGACTACAAAGAACGGCTACAATGGCGAAGTTCGAGAGCACGCATATGCCTTCTACCTTCAAGGAATCGGAAATTCCCGTCGCCCGCCAAATATTGGCCCCGGAAGATTGTTTCCTGGTCGTCATCGACATCCAGGAAAAACTGCTGCCGCCCATCTTCAATAAGGAATTGCTTGTTCGAAATTCTCAGCTCCTAATCCGGCTGGCAAATCTACTGCACATCCCGGTGTTGGCCACCACTCAATATGCAGCCCGCCTCGGCTCTACGATTCCCGAGATTGCCTCTCTGTTCAATGGAACTGTCACTCACGACAAGCTGGAATTTTCCTGCTTCGGCAGCGAAGCCTTCTGCGCTGACATGAAAAGTCTTCCGGCCAATCGGAATACTGTGCTTGTCTGTGGAATGGAGGCTCACATCTGCGTCACGCAGACCGTTCTCTCGGCACTCAACCGCGGCTATCTCGTCCATGTTCCCGCAGACGCGCTCGGTTCGCGCACGGAAGCCAACTGGAACATCGGTCTTCGCAGAATGGAAGCCGCCGGCGCCGTGATCTCTTCCACGGAAATGATGATGTACGAACTGATGCGCGCCTCAGGAACGCCGGTCTTCAAGGAAATGCTGAAGCATCTGAAATAGCCCGGAAGGAAAAGGCAAAAGCAAAAAAGCGCGGACGATTCGTCCGCGCTTTCCTTCTTATGTCGCTTCTTCTTTTTTGTCATTCCGAGCGCAGCGAGGAACCCCTACCTCAACACCACCGCGCCCGGGCAGCACCACTGCTCAGCATTTGTCATTCCGAGCGCAGCGAGGAATCTGCTTCTCCACTGCGCCCGGCAAGCCCCTAGAACAAGAACTTCACCGACAACTGCGCCTGTCGCGGATCACCCACCCCCTGTCGCAGGAATCCGTCGAAGTTGAACAACGCCGGCGACGCCAGCGGGTTCACATTGTTCTTGTTGTTAAACGTATTGAACATCTCCACCGTTGGAACTAACTGGTAACGATCGCCGAACTTAATCGGACGGCTTGCGCGCCAGTCGAACGAGAAATACTGATTGTCCTTTCGGGCGGTGTTGCGTTGCGTCGCTCCCAACGGAGTGGTCGGCTGGGCCGAATGCGCTTGCATGCGAACGTTCGCGGTAATGCCCCACGGCAGGTCCGCATAGGTGAAGAAGTTGAACTTGTGCGGCTCATCGCGATCGGAGTAGCCATAATCCAGATCAGGCCGCATCGGATTGATTCGGCGATCTGTGAACGGGTCGCGTTCGTTCGAATCATTGTCCCGGTCGCGCGAGTAGACATAGTTCCCTTCCAACTGGAACCGTTTGCTCATGCGCTTCCGCACCCCGATCGTAAAGCCCTGGTACAGGCTCTTGCCGAGCGCGGAAGTCACCATCACCTCGCCTAACTGCGGCGCGAAGGTATTCGCCGGAACAAAGTTCCCGGTACGACTGTCGTAGAAGCCATTGTTGGCGTTGTAGAAGTGGGTCAGGTACACGCCCTTCGAATGCGTGAAGTCCATGTACACTGCCCAATCCGGCGCCAGTTCCTGCTCGAATCCCACGCTCGTCGTGTAAATTCGCGGATTGTTGTAATTGCGATCGAACACACGTACTCCTGTGCCCGACGGGAACGTCCCCGGCGCAACCGGCGTCGGGTTAATCAGCCCCGGGTAGGCATTTGGCGTTGGCGTGAAACCCAGGCTCGCCAGCGAACTGTTTGTGAAGATCGTCTGCTGCTGCACACCGTTCGTCGTGATCGAGCCGACCTGCGACAACATGTTCTGATGGCCGTAGTAGATGCCCCAGTTCGCGCGCACCACCGACTTCCCATTCCCCGCCACGTCCCACGCAAATCCCACGCGCGGCTGGAATTCCTTCTTCGGGCTCGGCAACGTGCCGTCCGACGGGAACAGCGGATTATTCAGGAACGCCCCATACGCCGTCTTCGCCGGAGGAACCACTGGATCCGGCATGATTTGCGCTTCCCATCTCAAGCCATAGTTGAAAGTGAAGCGAGAATTGATCTGCCACTTGTCCTGCACGAACAAGGAATAATCCTCGTTCGCGATATCAGAGAATCCGGCTGCATCTGTCGCCGGACCCTGCAGGCCAGCACCTTGCAGATACAGGATCAGCGGCCCGCCGACTGAACTGCCCGCCGGGCACGTCTCGTTAAACGGCGCGCCCCACGTGACCCAGCCCTTGAGCGCGCCTGCCGCGTCAAGACACTCTCCCGTCGTGGGACCAAATCCCCCTGCCGCCGCCGGTGACGCATAACGCAGGAATCCCGGTACTGAATCGAAGATCGATCGTCCTTCGAAGAACCCGCGGAACACCTGAGCGTTGTCGCTGTGCATCCATTCCCCGCCGAACTTCACCGTGTGCTTGCCCGCGACCCACGAGAAGCTGTCGCGAATCTGCGTCCGCCAGAACACCTCATCCACCGTTGGCCCCAGGAAGAAC
>DASTGW010000225.1:0-6831 GCA_035718705.1 Terriglobales bacterium
GAGTCAAAAACATCACCGCGCCATTCCAGATTATCCATCCCAATACCAAAAGACCTATTAGCAGTCCAATAACTTGCATGAAAGACATGGTGGCTTCTCGACTCTATGGTGTAACCCACTCGTTAACATATTTCGAATTAGGTACCAGAGCTTCTCGACGAACTGCGAGTGTGTGCGAATGCTTCACAAACAGGGTAGGCTGGTGGTAAAGCCCACTCAAGCAAAAGAAGCTTGAATGGGCCACCCAAATCTCCTGTGGTGTCGAATTGGAACGGAGTGAATACGGAGGAGGCGATGTTCTGCAACCGCTGTCCCTGAGAGGGCCCGATTGACAAGCCATGCGGAAGGGCCTACGGTGGGAGTTGAGTGAGCTTCTTCTCCTCTTTCAGATTCTCTGAACTAAGTCAGCTCATCTGAAGTTCCTTTCCTCTTAGTCCCAGAAAACGAGACGCGAGTCCGGGGAGACGTATGTTGCTTCCTTCTAAGCTCCAAAGAAATACCAAGAACAGTGCACCGCAGACCAGCACGGACAAAGGCCCCAAGCAAGGCCAGGCTGTGCCATCGCACGAACAGATCAGCTTCCGTGCCTATGCGCTCTACCAAAGTGGCGGATGTGCTGACGGTCGAGACCAACAGGACTGGTTCCGGGCGGAACAAGAGATCTTCGCGGCCGGGAAACAATAATGCCCGCCACCAAAGGCATCGGCTGTGTGGTTTGCAAGGACCTGGTGCGTGTGCAGGAACTGGCGACAGGTAAATACCACGTGGCCAGGGCGGCACCGTTCTACCGGGTAAGCACAGAAATTGCCGCCAAACTGCAGGTTGATATGGAGCGCGCCAAAAGCTCGCTGAGTGAACACCTGTCGTCATGCCAATTCTTAGCGCTGACGAACAATCGTTAGCTCTAAATCCTGGGCGGAATCGTGCCAGATCAATCGCAATGAAAACAGGAGCGAATTTATTGAAGACCATTCTCGTAAGCGGCTTGTCTTCCGCGGTGACACAAACTGAGTTGCGCAACATGTTTGCAGAACACGGCAGCGTCATCGGGGTGGATCTAGTGGACGGACAAGATTTCGGTTATGTGCGAATGATGAACGACTCCGAAGGCAAGCGGGCGATTGAAGCGCTTGACGGCGCGCAGTGCTTCGACTCAGTCCTGAGTGTTAGCGCGGCGCGAACAAGGCAGCAGCGAGCAAACGAGCAGAGCAATGTTGATCCCGGGAACGAGGTAGTGAATGGCTAACCATGGAAATAGCGACCGGCGGCGTGTTCTCGAGGAGAAGATAACCTCGGCCAAGGCCGAACTGAGTCAACTTCACTTGAAGCCGACTCTGGATGATTTCCAGAATTTCTGGCGAAAAAAGCTAGAAGTGAGCTTGCTCCATCTCCGGCAAGAGTTGCGGGAAGTAGAAGCAGAGGATGGACAGAACGGTGCTGATCCCGCGGCGGCGGTCGCTTAAGCCGCGAATGCCGCGGACAGGTTGTGATGGGCTGCGTCCCGCTCCTGGTCGGAGGGGGGACGAACCTGTAGCAGCATCCGGCCGGGCTCGACGAGACTGCTGAAGTTCCCCTGGTGTTGAAGGACGTAGTTCAATTGCTCGGCCAACGCTTTCGCTTTGTAACGGGGACCAAAACTCACCGCTTCCGTGTTCGACCACTTCCAGAACATTGAATACTGGCAAATGAGATCACAAAACCCTCCGCGAGAACACGCCCACAGTCGGAGATATTCGATAGAACCGTCCGCCGCTATGCGATATTCGATGTCTACCTGTCCCCCGGGATCATTGGCCATCAGGTCGTTCCAGTTGGAGACAACGAGGGAATCCAGCGTGTGTTTGAGGTCGGGCGCGGTATTGACTACGGCCGGGAGAGATGTTTCGGTTCCCAAGTGAGCGGCCCAGAGCGCAGTCGGCTTCATAATGATTCGCTTCCCGGATTCTGCTCGGTGATGGACGCGATTGTTCTGGCCGGAATATTTTCCAACAGAAAAAGAGAAATAACGAATGCGACCGCACAGGCCAGGCTTAGAACAAAGTTTTGTGCAGAGGCGGTCTTGAACTGGACAACGGGGTTGAAGAAGGCGGCTATGCAAAAGAACATCGCAGCCCAAATGTATTTGTTAGCACGAACCGCCTGTGCTCCCACTGCTACTCCGCCGGCACAAACAACGAAGCCAAGCAGCATCTGAAGGTTTGTCGTCGGTTTAATCGCGGCGGCGATTAGCAGCGCGAGAATCGCCGTGCACTTCATAATCAAAGTTCCCATGATCGCTTTCCCTTCAAGTTAACAAGCCATTTGCCCAGTCGGACTGCTCGTGCGATGCCCCTCGTCGTTCGCCAGTTCCCAAGAAACAGGTAGAAGAATCACACTTTCATGGATGAGTACCGAACCGGCGCCAAAACTGGATATAGATGGCTGACTTTGGTGCTGCTAAGAGGAGAGGACTTCAGACGGGCTGACTTAGTTCAGAGGATCTGAAAGAGGAGAGAATACTCGCTCACCTTTGACACTATGCGCATGCGGGGGAGATGTCAAACCAGGAGACCGGAGATAATGCATCCCTACAGAGTCTTGCGTAAGTAGGATGTTCGCCAAGAACAAGGAGATATGGCGCACCCGACAGGACTCGAACCTGTAACCCTCAGCTCCGGAGGCTGATGCTCTATCCAATTGAGCCACGGGTGCGCGGCAGGCGAGCGAGATAGCTCGCCCTACACATTGTGATTATACAACCACTCAGCTGACGCGTTCCCTGGCCTCAGAGGATTGTTCTTGCGGTGCGTTGTAGGGCAGGAAGACCGAGAAGCAGGTGCCGCTGTGACCCGGAGTGGTGCTGGTGCGATAACGCAAACTGCCGTGATATTTCTCGACGATGCCGCGACACACCCAGAGTCCGAGGCCCGTGCCCTTCTCGCCCTTGCTGGTGACAAACGGGTCCATCAGCTTGGGCCGCACTTCCCGCGGAATGCCACTGCCGTTGTCGCAAACCAGCACTCTGACTCCGCGTTCGCTTTCTTCGTTCCACGTGTGGGCCTGTTCGGTCCGAATCACGAGTTTACCCGGCCCCGGCATCGCATCGAGGGCATTGCCGATCAAGTTCGAAAAGACCTGGCGCAGTTCACCGGGGAAGGCGGTCACGCTGAGCGAGGGATCGCATTCTTTAACGACGGTTACGCCCATGCGGCGGATGCGCGCGTTGAACAGCGTCATTACGTTGTCGATGATGTCGGAGATCTTAACGCTCACCGGCACGCGCGATTCGCGACTGAAAGTGAGCATCTGCTCGGAGATGCTGGTGACGCGCTCGAGCTCTTCGCGGGCGAGGCGAACGTAAGTTTTCGAGGTTTCGTCGAGAGTTCCGTGCTCGAGCAGGTAGAGAATATTTCCCATCGCGTCGAGCGGGTTGTGGATCTCGTGCGCCACGCTTGCTGCCAGGCGCCCAATAATGGCGAGTTTTTCCGCCGACTGGAGAGAGCGCTCTGATTGCCGCTGCTCGGTCAGGTCGCGGATCACGATAACAACCCCGTTTATTTTTCCGTCACCGCGAATTGGAGAAGCAGTGGCAGACACAGGAATTTCGCTGCCGTCGTGGCGCAGGAGTAATGTGTGTCCGGGGGAAGTGTAATGGTTCTGCGAATACATGACTTCGCGGAAGAGGTCGGGGACAGCTTCGCGCGTGTATTCCTCGACGAGTCGAATCACCTCGGTCGTATTGCGATTCGTCAGATCCCCGTACTCGCGACCGAGCAGGTGCTCGGCTACGTCGTTCGAGAAAACTATGTGGCCTTCGCCATCGGTGGCAAGGACTCCGTCGCCGATACTGCCCAAGACGCCGCTTAACCATTGCTGGCTTTCTTTCAGGTCTTCCGTCGTATTTTGTGCGGTTCTCAGAGCGGAATCATAGCTGGAAGCCACGGCTGCCAATTCTCGTCGCGAGAACGTGGCCAGCAAGAGGCCGAGGAAGAGCGAGAGCACGACGGCGGTGACGAAGAGGCTGGTCATGGTACGCCGCACGCGCGCGAGATGATCGGTGAGCTTGGCCTCTTCGATGCGGAGCATCTCGTCACGAGCGACCCGGATGGCGTCCATGATCTGTTTGCCCCGCATATTCACCGCTGCGCTGGAGACGTCCTGGCCGTTCTCGCGCATGTCAATCAGGTGAGAGGAATCGGCGTGCCAGCGCTGGTAGTTGTCGCCGAACTGCTTCATTAATTCGGTCTGGCGGGGATCGTGATGGGTGAGTTGCTGGAGTTCGTCGAGGGCGGGTCCTACATGAGGAGCTGAGTCGCGATAAGGCTGTAATAGCTGCCGGTCGCCGGTAAGCAGATAGCCACGGAGTCCGGTCTCCATGTCGAGCATGAGCTTGAGCAGGGATCGGGCACGCATCTGGACGATGTAGCTATGTTCCACATCCTTAAGGGCTTGGCGGAGATAGTAGGTCTGGACCACGAAGATGCTGCCGAGGAGCGCCGCGAGGACTAGCGGCACAACGAAGGCCAGCTGCAAGTGCCGCCGGAAATGCTTGATCTTTTGCTGCATCAGAGGCCGAAAAACCAGGTTTCAGAGACTTAGATGTCAAATTCGGCGAATCTGCCGTTTCCCGTTTGAAATGTGCACATTACGCGCCAAAGTACCTAAGTGCAAGCCCCCTAGGCGGACATCATCGTAGGCCCTTGGTGACCAAACAGGCAACAGTGGGGAGCTTGTGCAGCAACACTACCGCCTATTGTGGTTGGAGCATAGCGATACCCCAAAACTTGGGCTGGTACATGTACTTTGGTACCGAAAATAACGGGTAAGAAACCGGAAACTAACGGACAACTGCCTAAGTTGTCCTTGACACTGCCCCCGTTCGCCTTGGTATAACCGCCTCGCTCGCAACTCCCCCCCGAGACAGCAGAGGAAGTTCTCCTCGGACCCTTCAGTTTGGGTTCGCGTCTTCGCCCCTTAGCAAGGGCAGTACTTCTGTGGAAAGGGCTATCAGCTATGGCCGACGCGCCTGAAGTAATGAACATACGCCAGGCTTCCGAGTACCTGGGCGTGAGTCCAGACACGCTCTACAAGTATGTGTACGAGGAAAAGATCCCGGCCTTCAAGCTTGGCAACCGTTGGAAATTCAAGAAAACCATCCTCGACTCCTGGATGGAACGCAAAAGCGTGGTCGGGGAAGGGAAAGTCAAGAAACGGCCGAAAGCGGCTCGAGCAGTCGCAGGACGGTAGAGGCGAAACCTATGTTTGGAATGGGCGGATCGAAGACGATCGTGGGATTGGACATCGGATCCAGCAGCATCAAGGCTGTGGAACTGAAGAAGACCCGCGCGGGAATTGAACTGTCGCATGTCGGCGTGGAACCGCTGGGCAACGACGTGGTGGTGGACTCCATGATCATGGACTCGCCAGCCGTCGCCAGTGCGATCACCAAGCTTTTCGCCGATTCAGGGATCAAGTCGAAGGCGGTGGCGACTTCGGTGAGCGGTCACTCGGTGATCGTGAAGCGCATTCCGGTTTCGACGATGAGCGATGAACAGCTCTCGGAGAGCATCGCAACGGAGGCCGCGCAACATATTCCGTTCGACATCTCGGATGTGAACATCGACTACCAGATCCTGTCCGACGACTTCAGCGGTCCGCAGATGGATGTGTTACTTGTCGCGGTCAAAAAGGACAAGATTCTGAATTACACCAACGTGCTCTCGATGGCCGGGAAAAGTCCGAATATCGTGGACATCGACGTCTTCGCGTTGCAGAACTGCTACGAGTACAACTACGAGTACTCTCCCAACTCGACCGTCGCGCTCCTGAATCTGGGAGCAAGCGTAATGAACATCAACATCCTGAAGGGCTCCACTCCGCTGTTTACGCGCGACGTCAGCGTGGGCGGACATCAGTACACGGACGCTCTTCAGAAAGAGCTTGATCTCAGCTTTGACGATGCAGAGTCGCTGAAGCTGGGCGAGAGAGTAGGAACGGTGAGTGAAGACGCCAAGCTGCCGATTCTGCAGCAGGTGACGGAAATCATCGTTCTGGAAATCCAGAAGACGTTTGACTTCTTCCGCGCGACCGCGGCCGGTGAACACATCGAGCGCGTGTACCTGGCGGGAGGATCGGCGAAGGTGCCGGGTCTGATGGAAGCTCTGCGGCAGGAGTTCTCGCTGCCGGTAGAAATCCTGAACCCGTTCGCGAGAATTGATTATGTCGCGGGCGCGTCCGAACTAATTGAGCGCAACGCAGGGCAGTTGGCGGTAGCGGTGGGTTTGGCCCTGAGGAGTTTTGAAGAGCTATGATCCGCATAAACCTGCTGGGAATTCCGAGAGCCAAGAAGGCAAAGCGTCCCACGTTTAACGTGAGTGGTGGCGTGAACATGAAGGTGGTGGTGCTGGCGATCGTAGCGGCCGCGGTGATCGGCAACTACGGTTACTACACCTACCTGACCCGTGAATCGCAAAAGCTGCAGGCGGACCTGGAAGTCGCGAAGACCGAAAACGCCAAGCTCGCCGTGGTGAAAGCGAAGTACCAGGAACGCGAGAAGGTGTTCCAGTTGTACGACCGCCGCGTGAAAGTGATCCATCAGCTGCAGGAAGCGCAGTCGGGTCCATCCGACCTGCTGAACACGGTGGCGGGAACGGTCAACAACACCGATGCGGTTTGGCTCAGCACCATGAACGACGATGGCAAGAACATCAACCTCGTCGGCACGGCGATCAGCGCGAACGCGGTGGCGAACCTGATTTCAAACCTGAACAAGACGAACTACTTCAAGTCAGTCGAGATAAAGGAAACCTACCAGGACGAAGGCATCAAGGACCTGCAGGCCTTCTCGTTCAG
>DASTGW010000226.1:0-3269 GCA_035718705.1 Terriglobales bacterium
CCTGCAAGTTGCGCGTCGAGAACGGCTTGATACATCCGGCGCGCCTCGGGCGACGGTTTTCCGACGTGCACGGTACGCGTCATGTCGGAACAATAACCGCCGAGTATAACACCGAAATCAAGGACAACGAAGCCACGTGGCGGAATGGGGGCGGTGGAGGCGACGCCGTGGGGAAGAGCCGAGCGGGGACCCGCGGCAACGATGGTCTCAAACGACATGCCTTCGGCGCCCTTGCGGCGAGCGGCGTATTCCATCTCGGCGGCGACGTCGGATTCGCGAACGCCGGGCTTGATGGTTTTGAGGGCGACGTCGAAGAGTTCTGAGCCGAGAAGAACCGCGCGCTCGATGGCGGCGAGTTCCCCAGCGTCTTTAACAAGGCGAATGCGCTCGACCAGGCCCGAGGTTTCCTTCAGCTTGGCCTTCGTGGCTTTGTTAAGACGCGAACGTAGCGCAACCGGCATGTGATCGGCTTCGATGCCTAGGTTGGCAAGCTTGCTGGTGCGTTCGGCGACGGCTTCGAGGGCTGGGCCTTTCGAGATGATGATATTGGCGTCTTCGATCTGCTCCCTGGCTTGCGCTGTGTAACGGCCGTCGGTGATAAAGACCGGCTTGCGCAACTTGGGACCGATGAGAAGGACGCCCGCTGAGCCGGTGAATCCGGTGAGATAACGGACGTTGGGAAGATGTGTGACGACGAGTGCGTCAAGGCGCTGGTCTTCGAGAGCGTCGATCACCTGACGCTGGCGGTCGCGAGTGGCCATCTTTCGATTGTAGCTGAGAGCTGTCAGCCCTCAGCTGTCAGAAAAGTTAGAGTCAAGAGACAGGAGTGCCCAAGCCGCACAAGCCGTTACTTCATGTGGACGGTGCGCAGCATGTGCTCGAAGGTTGGGCGCAGGCGGCTGAAGTCGCGGTCCGGCGAGATGAACAGCAGGTACATGACGCTGCCATCTTCGCGCGGAAGCGTGACGAGCCAGTCGCGTTCACGGAGTTGCTGGCCGTTTTTGTCCGTGATCGGTGATTTGCCGGTGAGATCGACGGAGCGTCCGGAGACGCCGTTGACGCGGATGTCATCGTCGTTGCCAATCTTGCGCAGGTCCGGATTGGACTGCCGCAGAGAAGACACGAGTTGTTGCGTAGCTTCGTTGAGCGAATTCCCTTCCGGATTGAAGCCGTTGATGATGACACCGTAAGCGACGGCGTCCTGGGAGATTCCGGATTCAGGAGCGACGGTGACGGCTGATTGCTGATCGCCGAAAACTTTCCAGTTACTCGGATAGGACATTTGGAACGCAGAGTGGTCGAGCGTCTGATAGCTGCCGCTCGGTGAAACGGAGCCGACACCCTGGTCGGGAACGTTGCTGCTGGCCTGTTGCGCGCGCTGCTGGATTTCCTGCGCGGTGTAGCCCCTGGTACCGGCGGCGAGCTGGTGAATGCGGGCGAATTCACCGGAGTTCGTCTGGAAGCTCTTGCGCGGGAATTGCGAAACTTCCTTCGAAACGGACTGGACGCGGTTGCCGGGATTCGGGTGATCGCTGAAGAACTGAGATCCGCCGGCGCCCCCTTCTTCTTCGAGCTTGCGGAAGAAGTTGGCCATCTCGACCGGGTTGTAACCGGCGTTGTACATGAGGCGTGCGCCGACTTCGTCGGCCTGGGACTCGGCACCGCGCGAGTATTTAAGGAAGAGCGATCCGGCTCCGAAAGAGAGGCCGAGGCGCGCGACTTGACCCATCACGCCATTGCCGAGCAGTCCGCCGAGAATGGAGAGCGGAACCTGGGCCATCATTTGCTTCGAAGCCTGCGCGGTGGAGTGGCGCTCGTAGACGTGCGACATCTCGTGGGCGATCACGCCGGCGAGTTGGGCTTCGTTGTCGGCGGCCTGGATGGTGCCGAGGTTGACGAAGATCGGTCCGCCGGGAAGCGCGAAGGCGTTGATGTCCTTCTGCTGGACGACGTGGAACTCGTAGGGCCAGGTCGGCTGCGGCATGGTGCGCTCGAGGCGCTCGCCGATCGAGCGTACGTATTGCGTGATCGGGCTCGAATCAGGCAGAAGCGGCATCTGCTTGCGGACTTCTTCCACGTTCTGCTTGCCGAGCTGGATGTCCTGCTCGGGAGAGAAGAAGTTGGAACCACCCGGCCTGGGCAATGGGACGGTCGCCTGGGCCCAGGCGGGGGAGGCCATGGTGATGGCGAGAATGATGGCAAACAACGGTTTGATCTTCGTTCTCATAAGTGCCCTCAAGGCCAGCGTTTCGCGCTGGCACCCAGACGAGGACGTCTGGGCCTACATATAAATATGTGAACACGAAACCTAAGTCTTAGATGTTCCCGGGAAGGAGGATTGTTGCAAATAGGAGACAAAAGGAAAAGCCGGCTCTTTGATGTGAGCCGGCCTGTTCCATTTCGGAGAAAGCTATTTGTGGTCAGGTGTCGCGTTGAACTCGCGACGGCTGCCGGCGCGCGTGGCTTTCGCCGCGGCGGGAGCAGCAAACTCCGGGCCATACTTCTCCAGCAACACCGGGACGAGGGCGCCTTCGGCTTCCTTGACAAACTTCATCCGTCCATCTGGTTCGATGTCAATGCGGACGAAGTCACCTAGTTTGACCTGGCCAGTTGCGACCAGGTTTGCCAGTGGAAACACGACGTGGCGTTCGATGGCGCGCTTCAAGTGACGGGCGCCATACTTCGGGTCGGTGCCTTCCTTCAACAGGAACTGTTTCACAGCGGGAGTGCAGCTGAAGACGAACTGGTTGTTGCCCGTCGCCTGCAGGATGCGTTGTTGCACCATTCCCAGTTCAATTTCGAGGATTTGCTCGAGATGTTCCGGGCGCAAGGTCTTGAAGACGACGACCTTGTCGATGCGGTTCATGAACTCGGGGGAGAATTTGCGACGCGCGGCTTCCTGCGCAGTGCGAGTCATCTTGTCGTCGAGCTTGGCATCGACGAAAGGCGTCTTGGGACCAAATCCCATGCCGCCACCGACGAGGTCGCTCATCTCGGCGGCACCGAGGTTTGACGTCATCACGATCAGGCACTGGGAGAGGTCGACCCGGCGGTTATCGCCGAGCGTCAATGTGGCCTTGTCGAGTATGCCCAAAAGCAACTGCCAGAGGGCGTCGGAAGCCTTCTCGATCTCGTCAAAGAGCAGGATCGAGAGCTTCAGTTTGTCGGTATGCCATTGATTCAGCGCCTCTTGCGTGAGCAGAGGGTGGGTTTCCCGGTGCCCGAGATAGCCTGGAGGCGAACCGATCAATTTGGCGATTTCATGCGAG
>DASTGW010000227.1:0-11785 GCA_035718705.1 Terriglobales bacterium
TCCGCGAGGTGATCGTTGAGGATGGCGCGGCCGACGGTGGTGTTGATGAACTGGCGATCGAAGCGCACCGGTTCGGTGTGCACGATGTCCTGATCGTCGTAGGCCTGGGTCAGGTCCATGACGTCGCCGGTGTAACGCAGGCGGATGGGGGAGAGCGTTTCCACTTCGCCCATCTCGAGCGCGAGCATTACTTCGTCAACGTTGGCGAACGCACGGCCTTCGCCCTTCGCACCTGGCTTCGCCTTGGTCAGGTAGTAGAGGCCGAGCACCATGTCCTGGGTAGGAACGGTGATCGGGTGACCCGACGCGGGCGAAAGGATGTTGTGCGAAGCGAGCATGAGGACGCTGGCTTCGACCTGCGCTTCCGGAGACAGCGGAATGTGCACGGCCATCTGGTCGCCGTCGAAGTCGGCGTTGAACGCCGTGCAGACAAGCGGGTGAATCTTGATGGCTTTGCCTTCGACGAGCACCGGTTCGAACGCCTGGATACCGAGGCGGTGCAGGGTTGGAGCGCGGTTCAGAAGAACCGGATGGTCCTTAATGACCTCTTCGAGGATGTCCCAAACGATCGATTCCTGCTGCTCCACCATTTCCTTGGCCTGCTTGATGGTGGTGCAGTGTCCGGTCTGCTCGAGGCGGTGATAGATGAACGGCTTGAAGAGCTCGAGTGCCATCTTCTTGGGAAGACCGCACTGGTGCAGCTTCAATTCCGGGCCGACGACGATGACGGAACGTCCGGAGTAATCGACGCGCTTTCCGAGCAGGTTCTGGCGGAAGCGTCCCTGCTTACCCTTCAGGGTGTCAGAGAGCGACTTCAGCGGTCGGTTGTTCGCACCACGGAGAACGCGGCCACGGCGACCGTTGTCGAAGAGGGCGTCCACGGCTTCCTGCAACATGCGCTTTTCGTTGCGCACGATGACTTCGGGAGCGTGGAGGTCCATCAGCTTCTTCAACCGGTTGTTGCGGTTGATGACGCGACGGTACAGATCGTTGAGGTCGGAGGTCGCAAAGCGGCCGCCATCGAGAGGAACGAGAGGACGCAGCTCCGGCGGAATAACCGGGATCACGTCGAGGATCATCCAGTTCGGCTTGTTGCCGGATTTGCGGAAGGCTTCGACGACCTTCAGGCGCTTGGCGTACTTCACGCGCTTCTGAAGCGAGGTCTCGTTCTTCATCTTCTCGCGCATTTCGACGGAAAGTTCGTCGACCTGGACACGCTTGAGCAGTTCCTTGATGGCTTCCGCGCCCATCATGGCTTTGAAGCCGGCGGGTCGGTACTGCTGATCGAGTTCACGGAACTTTGACTCTTCCTTGATGACCTCGCGCTCTTTCACCGGCGCGTCGCCCGGATCGACGACGACGTAGGCTTCGAAATAAAGCACGGACTCCAGATCGCGCAAGGAGATGTCCAGCAAGTGGCCGATGCGGCTGGGCAGGCCCTTGAAGAACCACACGTGCGAGCAGGGCGAAGCGAGCTCGATGTGTCCGAGACGCTCACGGCGAACCTTCGACAGGGTTACTTCGACGCCGCACTTGTCGCAGATGACGCCGCGGTGCTTCATGCGCTTGTATTTGCCGCACAAGCATTCCCAGTCGGTTACGGGACCGAAAATGCGAGCGCAGAACAGTCCGTCGCGTTCCGGTTTGAACGTGCGGTAGTTGATCGTCTCCGGCTTCGTGACTTCGCCGTGCGACCAGCTCCGGATTTTTTCCGGAGAGGCGAGCGAGATGCGAATGGCATCGAAGTCGGCGATGTTGCTTGCCATGTCAAACGGGCTTGAACGGTACAAAGTTGCCTCCGTGCGGCCTATCGTTGCCGCGTACGGCTCCGGAGATTCAGCTGAACTCTAACTGGCGCATCGGGTACCGGAGCGGATCCCGGTGCGCTTTCGATCACTTCAAAACCTGCGGGCGGACAAGAGTGTCCGCCCCACACAAGCACTAGTCGGCGGCGGCGGTCGTCAACGATGTCGTTGGCGACGGCGACTGGCGACGTTCGCCGGTCTTGATCAGTTCCACGTCAAGACAGAGCGACTGCAATTCGCGGATCAGCACGTTGAACGACTCGGGCACACCTGGCTCGATCGCGGCTTCACCCTTGACGATGGCTTCGTAGATCTTGGTACGGCCATAGACGTCGTCGGACTTCGCCGTGAGCAGTTCCTGCAGGATGTACGCGGCACCGTAAGCTTCGAGCGCCCAGACTTCCATTTCTCCGAAGCGCTGTCCGCCGAACTGCGCCTTGCCACCCAGCGGTTGCTGCGTGATGAGCGAGTACGGTCCGATCGAGCGAGCGTGAATCTTGTCGTCGACCAAGTGCGACAGTTTCAGCATGTAGATGTAGCCGACTGTCACTGGCTGTTCGAACTTGTCGCCGGTCATGCCGTCGTAGAGCGTGGTCTTGCCGGAGGTCGGCAGTTCCGCCTTTTCGAGCAGCGACTTGATCTCGTTTTCACGCGCACCATCGAACACCGGGGTGCCGAAGTGAACGCCCGTCTTGATGCTGTCGGCGACGCGCATAAGCTGATCGTCGTCGAGATCGTCGAAAACGGGAGCGAAGGCGACATCCTTGAACAGCGCCTTGATCTCCTTGCGAAGAGCGTCGCCGCGGTTGTTGGCTTCGAGCAGTTCACCGACTTTCATGCCGATACCCTTTGCCGCCCAACCAAGGTGCGTCTCGAGAATCTGACCGACGTTCATACGAGAAGGCACGCCCAACGGGTTGAGCACGATTTCCATCGCGGTACCGTCTTCCATGTAAGGCATGTCTTCTTCCGGCAGGATGCGAGCGATCACACCCTTGTTACCGTGACGTCCGGCCATCTTGTCGCCGACGGAGAGCTTGCGCTTCATGGCGATGTAAACCTTCACCAGCTTGATCACGCCCGGAGGAAGTTCGTCGCCCTTCTGCAGCTTCTCCACGCGCTCGCGCATGATCTTGCGGAGAACGTCGATCTGACGCGAAGTCATTTCTTCGATCTCATCGATCTGCTCGTTGATGCGCGGGTCCTTGTCATTGAACTTGATGCGCTTCAGGTTGCGGGTGGAAATCCGCTCGATGGTTTCGCGGTCGAGCATGGCTCCCTTTACGAGCAGGCGCTTGTTGGTGCGCTCGTCATGCAGGTCAGCCTGAACTTCCTTGCCGCCGAGCAGGCCTTCCAAACGCTTCAGGCGCTCGTCGGTGAGGATTCGGATTTCGTCCGACAGGTTCTTTTCGAGTTTCGCGATCTGCTCGCCTTCGATGGCCTTGGCGCGCTCATCCTTCTCCTGGCCCTTGCGGGAGAAGATCTTCACGTCCACCACCACGCCTTCGATACCGGGCGGGCAGTAGAGCGAAGCGTCGCGAACGTCGCCGGCCTTTTCGCCGAAGATGGCGCGGAGCAACTTCTCTTCCGGCGTGAGCTGGGTTTCACCCTTCGGCGTTACCTTGCCGACGATGATGTCGCCCTGCTTCACCTTTGCGCCGATGCGGATGACGCCGCTCTCATCGAGGTCGCGCAGCGCGGTTTCCGAGATGTTCGGAATGTCGCGCGTGACTTCTTCGGGACCGAGCTTGGTGTCGCGCGCTTCGATCTCGAACTCCTCGATGTGGACTGAAGTGTAGTAGTCCTCTTTCACCAGCTTTTCGCTGACGAGGATGGCGTCTTCGAAGTTGTAGCCGCGCCAGGGCATGAAGGCCACGAGCACGTTGCGTCCGAGAGCCAGTTCGCCCATGTCGGTGCAAGGACCGTCGGCGATCACCTGACCTTTCACGACGCGATCGCCTTTTTTCACGATCGGGCGCTGATTGATACAGGTGTTCTGGTTGGAGCGCTTGAACTTGGTGAGCTGGTAGATGTCGCTACCGACTTCACGCGACAACTGGGTTGGGTGATGCTCGCCTTCCACGCGCACGATGATTCGTTCGCTGTCGACCGAATCGATGATGCCGTTACGGCGGGCCAGAACCACGGCGCCTGAGTCACGGGCGGTGACGCCTTCCATACCGGTTCCGACAAACGGAGCATCGGCACGAAGCAGAGGAACCGACTGGCGCTGCATGTTCGCGCCCATGAGAGCGCGGTTGGCGTCGTCGTGCTCGAGGAACGGCACGAGCGAGGCAGCGACGGAGACGAGCTGCTTCGGGCTGACGTCAACGTAGTCGATTTCATCGCGGGAAATCAGAACGAAGTTGCCGGCCTTGCGGGCGTTCACCAGTTCCTGCGTGATGCGCAGCTTGTCGTCGAGTTCGACGTTGGCCTGCGCGATCACGTGGCGATCTTCTTCCCACGCTGACAAGTAGAAGGAGAACGGCTCCCACTCGATCAGCTTCTTCTTACGGGACTTGAGCTCTTCGTTCGCTTTCTGCAACTCGGACTTTTCGATGTGATCGCCGACGTGGTAGTCGCTGTCGCCAGCATTCACGACGGTGATGTAGTCGATCACCCGTCCGGCTTTCACGCGGCGGTACGGCGACTCGATGAAGCCGTAGTCGTTGATGCGCGCGTAGCAGCTCAACGACGAGATGAGACCGATGTTCGGACCTTCCGGCGTTTCGATCGGGCAGATACGGCCGTAGTGCGTCGGGTGGACGTCACGGACTTCGAATCCGGCACGCTCACGCGAGAGACCGCCCGGCCCAAGTGCGGACAAGCGGCGCTTGTGCGTGATTTCCGACAGCGGGTTGGTCTGATCCATGAATTGCGACAGCTGCGAGGATCCGAAGAACTCGCGGATCGCAGCCATGACCGGCTTGGCGTTGACCAGGTCGTGCGGCATTGCCGTCGACATTTCCTGGTAGACGCTCATCTTTTCCTTGATGGCGCGTTCCATGCGGACGAGGCCGATGCGGAACTGGTTCTCGAGCAGTTCGCCGACCGCGCGAACGCGGCGGTTGCCGAGGTGATCGATGTCGTCGACGGAACCGATGTTCTTGCGCAATTTCAGCAGGTACTTGATGGTCGCGTAGAAATCATTCGGCTCGAGCGTGCGGGCATCGAGGTTGGTGGCGTCCTGCTTTTCGTACAGCTTGATGTTGAACTTCAAGCGGCCCACGCGCGAGAAGTCGTACTTGCGCGGGTCGAAGAACATGCCCTGGAACAATGCCGTCGCCGTGTCGAGCGTCGGCGGATCGCCGGGACGCAGCTTGCGGTAAATCTCGATCAGCGCTTCCTGCGGCGTCTTCACGGAGTCGCGACGGAGCGTCTGGCTGATGACCACGCCCACGTCATCGCGCTCGGGGAAGAACACGTGCAGTTCGGAAACACCGGCTTCCATCGCCTTGGAGATGATTTCCGCGGTGATTTCTGTGTTCGCTTCCGCGAGCACTTCGCCGGTGTTGGTGTCGATGATGTCCGAAGCTGCGTAGGCGCCTTCGAGGTCGCCGGGATCGACTTCGATCTCAGTGACCTTCGACTTGTGGATTTCGCGCAGGATTGCCGGAGTGACTTTGCGTCCGGCATGCGCGATTTCCTCACCGCTCTTATTGGTGATGCGGTGGGTGAGTTTCATGCCCTGAAGCATGGTGGGGCGCTCAACGCCCGTTTCGAGCGTCCAGTACAGCTTGGTGTCCTTCAGCGCAATGCGGTCTACAGTGTAGAAGTTCCGCAGAATGTCTTCATTGCTGCGCAGACCGAGAGCGCGCAGGAAGATTGTGCCGAGGAACTTGCGCTTGCGGTCGATGCGAACGTAGAGGATGTTCTTCTGGTCGTACTCGAACTCAACCCAGCTTCCGCGGTAGGGAATGATCTTGCCGAGGAAGTAGTTGTTGGCCGGCACCTTTTCAAAGAAGACGCCGGGCGAACGGTGCAACTGGCTGACGATCACGCGTTCGGTACCGTTGATGATGAAGGTACCGTTGTTGGTCATGAGCGGAACGTCGCCGAAGAAGACTTCCTGTTCCTTGATGTCGCGGATCGAGCGGTTGCCAGTCTCAGGATCCTTGTCGTAGATGGTGAGACGCATGGTGACTTTAAGCGGAGCGCTGTAAGTCATGCCGCGCTCTTCGCACTCGGGCACGTCGTACTTCAACTGCAGGCCGACAGGGTCACCGCACTTGTTACAGAAATCGGGCGTATTGGCGTTGTATGTACCGCACTTGTGGCAGAGCACCTCGCCGGGGTGAAACGGATCTGTGATAACGGTGGCGCCGCAATTACGGCAGGTGGTACGGAGGTGGTGCAGTCCCTTGAGGTGACCGCACTTACACTCCCAGTTGCCGATGGCGAAATCAACGAACTCGAGTTGCGAGACGTTACGGAAGTCAGTAATGGGAAATACGGATTGAAAGACGGACTGCAATCCGGCATCGTCGCGTTCGCTCGGCAGGCGATCCATCTGCAAGAAACGCTCATAGGAACGCTTCTGCACCTCGATGAGGTTAGGAATCTGAATGGTCGCCGGAATTTTAGAAAAGTCGAAACGGGTACGGATGGCGCTCTTCGAATTAGGCATCAAAAACTCCTGAAACTTGACTTACCGGTGGCAGGTGCTCCATCCTTCGCGCATCGAAGGTAAGGATGGACGTCGATCCCTGAGCCGGTGTCCCCTGTTCCCTGCCGCGCCAGCGACGGAGGGAACGCACGCCTTAGGCGTGCTTGCGAAGCAAAATCTGCATCAGAACGGCTGGAGTTCCGTGCAGTGACGGGAAAAGACGTTCGCGCCCAGAGAGACGGAAGTCTCCGTGGGCGCCATCGTCGGCACTTTGAGTCGATAAATTGTGTTTGTCTGCGTCAGCGTGAGTAGATCTTGTCTCCGGCCCCGACCGGTTTCTTTCGAAACCAGCTAACCGCCGCTTAAATCCTTACTGTGGTTCCGAAATCGGAGAACGGCTTGTCCTATTGGATGAGCCGGACTGCGATTTCGATTCACAATGACGCCGAAATCACTTAGTAAACCGATTTAGTAGCCTGAGACCATAAATCGGCGAGGCTCCCACCCAAGCAAAAAAGAAACTTGGGTGGGGAACCCAACTACTTGATTTCGACAGTCGCGCCAGCGTCCGCAAACTTCTTCTGGATCGTGGCTGCTTCTTCCTTCGACACGCCTTCCTTCACGGTCTTGGGAGCGCCGTCGACCAGGTCCTTGGCTTCCTTCAAGCCGAGGGCGGTGACTTCGCGGACAGCCTTAATCACGTTGATCTTGTTCGAGCCCACATCCTTCAGAACGACCGTGAATTCGGTCTTTTCTTCCGCAGGAGCAGCCGCCGCACCCGCGCCTGCACCGCCACCGGCAACCATCACCGGGGCCGCAGCCGCAGCCGAAACGCCAAGACGCGATTCGAGTTTCTTGACCAGCTCAGCCGCTTCGAGCAGCGACAGGCCTACGATTGATTCTTCCAACTGTTGCAGATCCGCCATTTCCTTCTCCACCTTTTGTTATCAGTATTCAGGCCTTGCGGCCGTTGGTGTTATCTGTCGTCGAGGTTTCCAGTGCGCCGACGACCGTCTCAAGCCAGACAACCTGAGGGGTATCGAGGGCGCAACACCCTGACTGCTGATAACGAACCCTTCGGGACGACTTCCGCCGTCCCAGAACCCTTACTGCGCGGCCGGAGCCGCTTCCGCCGGAGCGGCCGCAGCAGCTCCACCGGCAAACTTGTTTTCCTTCACGCCCTGGTTGATCACCACCGCGAGATCGCGGCCGGTGGCGTTCATCACTGTGACCAGGCGCTGCGCCGGAGCGTTCAACAGGAAGAGCAGCTTGCTATAGATCTCTTCCTTCGACGGCATGTTCGCGAGGGCTTCAATGTCCTTGATCGCGATTACGCGGCCGTCAACGATACCAGCCTTGAAGGTGAATTCCGGATTGTCCTTAGCGTACTTCGAAAGCGCCTTCGCCAGAGCAACCGGATCGCCCGTGGTGTAGGCAACGGAAGTGACGCCCGCCAGGTCTTTCATTGCCGGAGCGAGTTTGCTGCCTTCGGCGGCTCGTTCAGCCAGCGTGTTCTTCACGACTTTGTACTTGCCGCCGGCGCTGCGGACCGTCTTGCGGAGCTCTTCGGTCTGCGCCGCCTTCAGGCCAGAGAACGACCCGAGAATTGCGGTACCCGCGCCTTTGAGGTCTTCGGTCAGCGTGCCGACCTGTTCAATCTTCTTTGCTTTGGTGACTGCCATATCAGATCCTTTTCGCTCGTATTAGGCGCGTGCCGCCGCTTCAATCGCCGTGATGTCGAGGGAGATGCCCGGGCCCATGGTGGAGCTCAGGTAAACGCCCTTCATGTATTTGCCCTTGGCCGCCGAGGGCTTCGCCTTGATCACCGAGGTGATCACGGTGGAAGCGTTTTCGATCAGCTTGTCCGGCGTGAACGACAGCTTGCCCACCGGAACGTGGACGAGCGCGCCCTTGTCGGTGCGGAACTCGACCTTACCGGCCTTCACTTCCTGCACAGCTTTGGCGATGTCGGTGGTGACGGTACCCGTCTTCGGGTTCGGCATCAGGCCGCGAGGACCGAGGACCTTTCCGAGACGGCCGACGGACTTCATCATGTCGGGGGTCGAGATCAGGGCGTCGAAGTCGGTCCAGTTTTCCTTCTGGATCTTTTCGACCATGTCTTCGCCGCCGACGAAATCAGCGCCTGCTGCTTCCGCCTCACGGACCTTTTCACCGGTCGCGATTACGAGCACCTTCTTTGATTTGCCGAGTCCGTGTGGCAGCACCACGGTGCCGCGAACCATCTGGTCCGCGTGCTTGGGGTCAACGCCTAGACGCATGGTGAGATCCACGGTCTCATCGAACTTGGCGAACTTTACTTTTTGCAGAAGGGGCACGGCATCTTGCAGCGTGTAAGAACGCTGTTCGACCGCCTGGCGCGCTTTCTGTACGTTTTTTCCTGCTTTACGAGGCATGTTGCTCCTTGTCTCCCACGGCGTTCCACTACTTCGGAGGCAGTGGTATTTGCGACTATGCGGCCGAAGCCGCGAACTTTACGCTACGACTTCAATTCCCATCGAACGAGCCGTGCCCTTCACCGACTTGATCGCTGTTTCAAGCGAGGCGGCGTTGAGGTCCGGCATCTTCTGCTTGGCGATCTCGGCGACCTGCTTTTCGGTGACCTTGCCGACCTTGTCCTTGTTCGGCGTGCCTGAGCCCTTGGCGATGTTCGCCGCGCGCTTCAAGAGCACCGACGCCGGAGGCGTCTTGGTCACGAACGTGAAGGTGCGGTCGCTATAGACCGTGATCACGACGGGAATGATGAGTCCTTCCAGCTCTTTCTGCTGGGTGCGAGCGTTGAACTGCTTGCAGAACTCCATGATGTTGACCTGCGCCTGGCCCAGTGCGGGTCCAACCGGAGGCGCCGGCGTCGCCTTACCCGCCGGAATCTGGAGCTTTACGAAACCTGTTGCCTTCTTCGCCATAACAACCTTTCGGGTGCCCCATCCTTCGCTTTTGTTGCGAAGGATGGGAACTTAGTTTTTTTCCACGAACTTTACGTTCTGTGGCGAGCTCCGATCGCTCGATTTATGTCAGAACCTTCTCTACCTGCGCGAAGCCCAACTCCACCGGAGTGGAGCGTCCGAAGATCGTGACCATGATCTTCAAAGTTTCGCGGTCTTCATTGACTTCGTCGACGATGCCGGTGAAGGTCGCAAACGGACCTTCGGTGATGCGCACCGACTCGTTCTTCTCGTACTTGACCTTGAGCCGCGGCTTTTCTTTGCCTTCGGCGACGCGGAAGACGATCTGATTCACTTCTTCCGGCGAGAGCGGTGTGGGATCGTTGGCGGTGCCAACAAAGCCAGTCACGCGAGGAGTCGACTTCACCACATGCCAGACGTGATCGCCTTCTCCACCGGTGCGGAAGCCGGTCAGGTCCATCTGGACGAGGACGTATCCGGGATAGAACATCCGCTCGGTGGTGTACTTTTTGCCGCCGCGGACTTCGGTAACCGGCTCCATCGGAATCAGTACGCCGGCGATCTTGTCCTGTAGTCCGAACGCGATGATGCGCGACTCCAGCGATTCCTTCACCTTGCGCTCGAAACCCGAATAGGTGTGGATGATGTACCACTTCATATTCGGATTCTGCGGAGGAGCGGCCTCGGCTGGTTGCGCGCCTTCTGCGCCCTCGGGTGGAACCGCGCCGGGATTCGGCGTCTGTTCGGGTTCGTGTTTGTTCTGATCTTCCTGCATCAATATTCTTTCGTCGGACTAGCGGTTCGACAACTTGCGCAGCAACACGTCAAGGCTGTGGGCGATTGCCGTATCCACCAGCCAGAAATACGCGCCAAAGATGAAGACCGTAACAATGACCACGACAGTCGTCGCCTGCACTTCCTTGCGGCTGGGAGTCGTGACCTTCTTCATCTCAGTGCGAACGTCGTTGTAAAAAGTCTTCACCCGCGTCGGCCACGACTTCACCTGTGTCGTGAGCTTATTGTCGTCGGCTGTGGCCATTGCTGCTGTTTTCGCCATTCCGGTACTACTTCCTTTTTCTGATCGGAGTGACCGATCTTTGAAACCTGCTTCAAAACCTGGCAGGGGCGGAGGGATTCGAACCCCCAAGTTCGGTTTTGGAGACCGACAGTTTAACCGTTGAGCTTACGCCCCTAACTTCTGTGTTACTTAATTTCCTTGTGCGACGTGTGCTTACGGCACTTACGACAGAATTTGGAGAACTCCAACCGTTCGGTCGTCGTCTTCTTGTTCTTCATCGTCGAGTAATTCTTGTTTTTGCAATCTGCGCACTGCAAGGTAACGATTTCACGAGGCATTGCTAAAACTCCCAAACTTCCCTGGGGCCAAGCCCCAAACTCAAAGGCAGCGCGGACAAGAGTGTCCGCGCCACACAATCTACTTAATGATTTCCGAAATCGCGCCTGCGCCGACGGTGCGTCCGCCTTCGCGGATAGCGAAGC
The DNA here is from genome assembly GCA_035718705.1 of Terriglobales bacterium. Taxonomy (GTDB): domain Bacteria; phylum Acidobacteriota; class Terriglobia; order Terriglobales; family Acidobacteriaceae; genus DATMXP01. The sequence continues at coordinate 10,836 of DASTGW010000227.1, forward strand.
GCAAGCCCTTTTCCATAGCTACCGGCGTAATCAGCTCGATCACGAGATCGACGTTGTCACCCGGCATCACCATCTCGGTTCCCGCCGGCAACTCCGCCACGCCCGTCACGTCCGTCGTGCGGAAGTAGAACTGCGGACGGTAGCCCTTGAAGAACGGCGTATGACGTCCACCTTCTTCTTTGCTCAGTACGTAGATCTTGCCCGAGAACTTCGTGTGCGGCGTAATCGATCCCGTCTTCGCCAGCACCATGCCGCGCTCGACATCGTCCTTGCCGATACCGCGGAGGAGAAGTCCGGCGTTGTCGCCCGCCATACCTTCGTCGAGCTGTTTCTTGAACATTTCAACGCCCGTCACCACCGTCTTGCGCGTCTCGCGGAAGCCGACGATTTCCACTTCTTCGCCAACCTTCACCTTGCCACGCTCGATACGGCCGGTAACCACGGTGCCACGTCCCGAGATCGAGAAGATGTCTTCGATCGGCATCAGGAACGGCTTTTCCACGTCGCGAGCCGGCAGCGGAACGTTCTTGTCGACCGCGTCCATCAGCTCGTCAATCTGCTTTTCCCACTTCTCTTCGCCGTTCAGGGCGCCCAGCGCCGAGAGACGCACCACCGGAAGATCGTCGCCGGGGAACTGGTAGCTCTTCAGCAGTTCGCGAACTTCGAGTTCGACCAGGTCGAGCAGTTCCGGATCATCGACGGCGTCGCACTTGTTGAGCGCGACCACGATGTACGGCACACCGACCTGGCGCGCCAGTAGCACGTGTTCACGCGTCTGCGGCATCGGACCATCGGTTGCAGCGACGACCAGGATCGCGCCATCCATCTGTGCCGCGCCGGTGATCATGTTCTTGATGTAGTCGGCGTGACCGGGGCAATCGACGTGCGCGTAGTGCCGGTTCTTGGTCTCGTACTCGACGTGCGCGGTCGCGATCGTGATACCGCGCTCG
>DASTGW010000228.1:0-5816 GCA_035718705.1 Terriglobales bacterium
GCTTTACGGCGCCGTGTAGCTGATCTGCACCGCCGTGCAGTCGTCATTCAGCGGAGTCCCGGCACAGAACTCCTGCAGCTTTGAGAGAAGATCTTCAATGCCCGTGCAGCTCGGGAAGAGCTGATTCAGCCGCTCGCAGCCGTACATCTCGCCTACTGGGTCTTCGGCCTCCGTCACTCCATCCGTCACGATCAGCAGTCTTCCGCCGGGCTCAAGCTTTGTCCGTCCTGCAACGTAGGTCACATCGCTCAGCAGTCCCACCGGCAGGTTCCCGCCTTCAAGCTCCTTGCAGCCACTGGCCGACATCACGATCGGCGTCACGTGTCCGCAATTTACGTACTCCAGGTCCCCATCCGGATGCAGCCGCGCAATCACCATGGTCGCGTATTTCTCGCCGGCCACTTTTTCGCACAGGAACCGATTCGCCACGCCGACCACGTCCGCCAGCGGAATCTCCTGCGCCAACTGCGCATAAAGTAATCCTTGAAGAATCGACGCCAAAATAGCAGCAGAAATTCCCTTACCGCTAACGTCCGTTACCACTACGGTGAACGACTTCTTCGTGCTGATCACGTCGAAGAAATCGCCTCCCACTTCTTTCGACGGAATGTTCCTCGCCTCGATCTTCGCGTAGGGCACGTCCGGAATCGTCACCCGCATCAGCCGCTGCTGAATGCTGGCGGCGATGTTCATCTCCTGCTCGTAACGCCGCCTGGCTTCCTCGGCCTGAACCAGAAACGCGTTCTCCACCAGCGACGCAGCTTCCGTCGCGATCGCCCTCAGGATGTCATGATTCACCTGCGACAATTTTCCCGACAGCAGCTTGCTATCCAGGTACAGCACACCGCGGATGTCCGACTGCGTTCCGCCCTTCTCCGCGCCGATCTGGGTGCGGCGCAGCGGAATACAAATCACCGTCCGCAGGTTGTGCGCCACGATGCTCTCGCGCGCCGACATCTTCGCGAAATCCTCTGTGTCTGTAAGCAGGAATTCCGACGAGTTCGTCACCGCATCGCGCAGGATCGACCGCGAAATCGTCGTATCATCGGCCAGGGGCTCGCCCTTCGCATTACGACCTGCCACCAATCGCAGTGAGCCGTCTTCCTCGTGCAGGAACACGTATCCCCGTTCCGCCTTGGTGAGTCGCAGCGTCGCCTCGATGAGCGTAACGAGCACCTCTTCCAGCACCGTGCTGGTATTGAGCTTGCGCGCCGCTTCCAGGAACAGCGTCAGCGTCTCGAGGTCCGATGTCGCACTCGCCGGCTTCCACACCGAAAGCTGGCTCAGGAAGGCCCTTGAAGGCGAAGCCGCCACCGTCTTATCTGGGTCGAACAGAACGTACGCTTCCCCGCGTACGCCGAACTCCATCCTGTCATTCTTCTTCAGCTTTTGTCGTTGGACGGGTTCGCCGTTGACGTAAGTCCCGTGCCGGCTGCCCTTATCCTGCAGGTAATAGCCGTCCGGCTCGAATACGATTTCGGCATGTTCACGCGATACGCGCGGGTCGGAAATGACCAGGTCGTTCTCGGTTTTGCGGCCGATGGAAAACGGGACTTTCTTCAGCGCGATCTTGTTCTGCTCGTTTCCTTGCATGAAGATAAGCGAAGGAAACGCCGAACCGACAATAGTCTCTGTTCCGGTACTCCCGAAACCGCCCGTTGACATGTGTCCTCTGTCGCACCCAACCCTGCTGGGTATAGAAGTGGCAAAAGCCTATCGTGCAACATGGCCCAAATGCAACCGGAACTGCGTTTACGTGGTGTAGTCGGCGTTAATGTGGACGTACTCCGTCGTCAAATCGCACGTCAGGAAGGTGATTTGCGCTTTACCCCGGTTCAGCCGAACCGTGATCTCAAACGCCGGTTGCGCTAGATACTCGTGCGCCTTCTTCTCGTCGAACGGGTTCGCGCCACCCTTCTTGCAGACCTGGATCGGTCCAAAGAACACGTCGATCTTCGACGGATCAAGCACCACGCCGCTTCGCCCGATCGCCGCCAGGATGCGTCCCCAGTTAGGATCCGCCCCCGCCCACGCCGTCTTCACCAGCGGCGAATGAGCTATGGTCTTCGCGATCTGCTCCGCCTCGGCCTCTGACTTCGCTCCTTCAATCTTCAGCCTGACGACGTGCTTCACGCCCTCGCCATCTGCGACGATCTGCTCCGCCAGCGACGCGCAAACTTCATTCAACTTCTCGGCAAAATGCGCAGCCGTTTTCTTCTCCGCCAGGGCAACTCCCGATGCTCCGCTCGCCAGCAGACACAACGTGTCGTTCGTCGACGTATCTCCATCGATGCTGATTCGGTTAAATGTCCGCCCAGCCGCCGACGCGATCAGTGCCTGCAGGTGCTCCGCGCATGCCGCGACGTCCGTGACGACATACGCCAGCATCGTTGCCATGTTGGGATGAATCATCCCCGCACCCTTCGCGATACCAAGCAGTCGCGCCGTCTTCCCCTTCACGCTGAATTCAGCGTACGCAGTTTTCGGCTTCGAGTCCGTCGTCATGATTGCCCGCGCAAACGCCATCGCGTGCTCCGCCGACTCCCCTCTCGCCTCTAACAACGAAGGAATTCCTTTCAGTAGTTTCTCGACCGGAAGCGGCACGCCGATCACGCCGGTCGATGACGGCAGCACATTCTGCGGCTTCACTCCGAGCGCCTTCGCCAGTGCCTCACAACTCTTCTCCGCCGCCTCAAGGCCCGGCTTCCCTGTCGCGCAATTCGCGTTGCCGGCATTCACCAGCACCGCGCTCAGCTTTCCCTTCGATTTATTCAGGTGCGCGCGGCCGACCGTCACCGGCGCCGCCACCACGAGGTTCCGCGTGAACACCGCCGCGGCTTCAGCGCCACCGGGGCACTCAATCAGCGCTAGGTCCGGATTGCCGCTCGCCTTGATGCCGGCTTTCACAGCGGCAAAACGGAATCCTTCTGGGACTTGAAATTGGATTTCGGCCATCGTTCTCTATTGGAAAATACGAAGTGGGGTGGACTCATCCGCCTGCGGCGTGATGTACGTACCGTCCTGGTCGAGCACCATCGCGATTTCGTCGCATGCCTCGCGCCGCGAGCAGTTCAGGCAATCCTTCATCACCTTTTCCGGCATCGTCGAATGTGGGACGGTCACGAAGCCCAGCTTGGCGAAGAAGTCAGGCACCCGCGTGAAGCAGAAAACACGCCCGATGTCGTGATCTTTCGACTCCTCGATCAAGCCCATCACCAGCTTTGTGCCGGCGTCACGCCCCTGCGTCCTCTTGTCCACGGCAACCGAGCGCACTTCCGCCAAACCAAGTCCGTAGATATGCAGCGCCGCGCAGGCGATTACCTTCCCGCGCTCTTCCACCACGGTGAAATCGCGGACGTTCTCGCAGATCTCCTGCAGCGACCGCGGCAGCAAGGTGCCATCGTGCGTGTACTGCTGGATCAACTCGTAAATGGCAGGCGCATCCGGAAGGATGGCTTTACGCGTTCGCATAGCTGACCTCCCGAATGGCATTGAGTTTCTCCTTCGCCCCTTGTAGTGCTAGTTTCACCTGATTCGGTGCGGTTCCGCCAGCAACGTTGTGATTAGCCAGAACGGTCAAGAGCTTCAGCGACTCATAGAAGTCCTCTTCGAACTCCGGACGAATCTGCTTCAACTCCTCAAGCGTCAATCCATCCAGCTCGCAACCTTTTTCGATCGCCGTGCGCACCGCATTGCCGATCGCCTCATGCGCTCGCCGGAACGGCACTCCTTTGCGCACCAGGTAGTTCGCGGCCTCCATGGCGTTCATGAAGCCCACGGACGCCGCCTTCTGCATGCGCTCCGTGTTGAATCCGATCGCGGCCATCAACTTCGTCGCGATCGACAGCGACCCCTGCGTCGTCTCCGCCGCCTCAAACAGCGGCAGCTGCAGCTCCTGCATGTCCTTGTTGTAAGCCAGCGGCAACGCCTTGATCGTCGTCGCCACCTGCACCGACAACCCAACCAGCTTCGCCGCCTTCGCCCGCAACAACTCCGTCGCATCCGGATTCTTCTTCTGCGGCATCGCGCTCGATCCCGTCGAGAGCGAATCCGGCAGCGACACAAATCCAAACTCGTTCGTCGAGAAGATTGTGATCTCCTCCGCCAGTCGGCTCAGATGCAAGCTCACCTGCTCGCAGCACTGCACGAACTCCAGTTCGAAGTCGCGATCACTGGTCGCATCCATGCTGTTCGCGGTGATGGCATCAAAGCCGAGATCGCGCGCCATACCTTCGCGATCCAGCTTGATGCCACTTCCGGCAACCGCACCTGACCCCAGCGGCAACACATTCACACGCTTCCGGCAATCACCCAATCGCTCGGCATCGCGCAAAAACATCTGCACGTAAGCCAACAGCCAATGCGCGGCCAATACCGGCTCCGCCTTCTGCAGATGCGTGTACGCCGGCATCGCCGTCGTGCCCAGCTCTTCTGCCCGCGCAATCAGCGCATCCGCAAGCTCAACTAAACCCTCACGAAGATGATCAATCCGCCCTCGCGTATACAGCCGCAGATCCGTTGCGATCTGCTCATTGCGACTACGTCCGGTATGCAGCTTAAATGCCGCATCGCCGATCACCGCCGCCAGTCGCATCTCCACGAAGTGATGCACGTCCTCGGCATCAGCCTGGTCCATCACCTGCGGATTGTCCGCGCACTGCTGCCCGATCTGCTTCAGCCCGGAGACAATCTGCTTTATCTCCGACTCCGTCAGCACGCCGGCCTTAAACAGAGCTCGACCCCATGCAGCGCTCGCGTCAAGTTCTTCGCCAAGCAATCGACGATCGAACTTGAACGAACGCTGCCAGTGATCGAATTCCGGATCAAGCGGTTCACGGAACCGCCCTGACCACATCTTCAACGCTTGTTCTCCCCGAGCGCCTCTTTCAGCGCTTCGCCTTCCATCTGCTGTTTGAGCCACGCCTGCGAACGCGCCGGCAGGCCCAGTATGCGGATAAATCCTTCCGCGTCCTTCTGGTCATAGCTGTCGCCCATCGTGAACGACGCAATGTCCAACCGGTACAGCGAGTATGGCGACTTCCGCGACAACGCGTTCACGTTGCCCTTATAGAGCCCGAGTTTTACCGTGCCGGTGATGTTCTTCTGCGTGCTCGCCACGAACGCATCCAGCGACTCCCTCAGCGGCGTGAACCACAGCCCGTAGTACACCAGCTCCGCATACTTCAGCGCCACCGACTGCTTAAAGTGCATCAGGTCGCGATCCAGGCACAGAGACTCAAGCTCGCGATGCGCCGTCAGAATCAATGTCCCGCCCGGCGTCTCATACGCACCGCGCGACTTGATGCCCACAAACCGGTTCTCCACCAGATCGATACGCCCAACGCCATTTCGCCCGGCAACCTCATTCAGCTTTTCAACCAACGCAACCGGATCGAGCGTGATTCCGTTCACGCTCACCGGCACTCCGGCTTCAAACCCGATCTCCACTACCTCTTCGAAGTCCGGCGCCTCTTTCGGCGACACCGACATCTGCCACGTCGAGTCCAGTGGCGCGTTCGCCGGATCTTCCAGTTCCCCTCCCTCATGGCTCAAATGCCACAGGTTCTTGTCGCGCGAATGGATCTTCGTCTTCGACGCGGTGATCGGAATATTCCGGCTCTCCGCGTACTCGATGCAGTCCTCACGCGACTTCAGGTCCCACTCGCGCCACGGCGCGATCACCTTCAGGTGCGGAGCGAGCGCCTGGAAGGCATGCTCGAAGCGCACCTGGTCGTTGCCCTTGCCCGTGCAGCCGTGCGCCACGGCGTCGCAGCCGGTAGCCAGCGCCACTTCCACCTGTTTCTTCGCCAGCAGCG
>DASTGW010000229.1:0-2923 GCA_035718705.1 Terriglobales bacterium
ATGCAACTTGCTCTCTCAGGAATATTTCCGCCGATTTGGCATACTTCCCCTCTCAAATTGCTATTCTGAATACATAAGGTGGTGAAGGCGCTTTTTTCGGAGCGCCTCACCACCTTCGTTCTTTGACAACCGAAATTCCACTGGCAGATCTGCTTTACTGACAACCGACTACCCGGTGTCACCCGGGTACTGGAAACTGGGTACTGACTACTGACTAAGTCTTTTGTTTTGTTGGTCTGTGAAATAAACCCTTTAGAATCATGGTCACTGGGGGAGGGGGTATCGTCTGTCCTGCAAAATCCTTGGAATCAACAACTTGCCTGTAAGTCATTGATTCACATAGATCGACGGATCAAACCTTGTAAGTTGCTGATTTCAATAGATCGACCTATAGGGGGAGGGTAACCCCCTACATTCACTTTTCAGGAAAGCGAATTGAACGAGGAGGCCACGAAACTGCACCGAAGGCTTCGCTCCACGGAGGAACAGCCAGCGTACACGGTTCAATGGCTCGATGGCCCGATCCTATGCTACCGATTACTTGCTTTCCACGGCTTCCGGCGCGATGTTCTTGCGAGGACGCCGGTTGGACTGCAGGATCTTCTTCCGCAGGCGCAGCGACTTGGGCGTCACTTCCACGAACTCGTCGTCGGCGATGAACTCGATGGCCTGCTCCAGGTTCAGGGGCCGGAACGGCACCAGCCGGATCGCTTCATCAGCGGTCGAGGAACGCATGTTGGTGAGCTTTTTCTCTTTCACGGCGTTGACGTCGAGATCGTTATCACGCGAGTTCTCGCCGATGATCATGCCCTCGTAGACATCCACTCCGGGACCGACGAAAAGCTCCCCGCGCTCCTGCAGGTTCCACAGCGCATAGGCGGTGGTGGTTCCCGCGCGATCGGCGACGAGTGCTCCGGTCAGGCGGTGTGGGATCTCGCCCTGCCACTCGGTGTAGCCGTCGAAGAGCGAGTTCATCACGATCGTTCCTCGCGTATCGGTAAGCATTTCGCTGCGCAGGCCGATCAGCCCGCGACTGGGGACGCGGAACTCCATGCGCACGCGACCGTAGCCGTGATTGTGCATTTTCTGCATCTCGGCCTTGCGCATGCCGAGTTTTTCAATCACCACGCCGACGAACTCTTCGGGGATGTCGATGGTCAAGTGCTCGACCGGCTCCATCAGCTTGTCGTCAATGCGCTTGGTGACGATCTCAGGTTTCGAAACGGCAAGTTCGTAGCCCTCGCGGCGCATCATCTCGATAACAATGGAGAGTTGCAGTTCGCCGCGGCCGAGCACTTTGAAGGTGTCAGGCGTTGAGCCTTCCTCCACGCGCAGCGAAACGTTGGTCAGCAGCTCTTTGTCGAGGCGCTCGCGCAGGTTGCGCGAAGTCACATACTGCCCTTCACGTCCCGCAAACGGCGAAGTATTGACCGAGAACTGCATGGCGATCGTCGGCTCGTCGATGGTGATATGCGGCAACGGCGTTGGGTTCTCAACGGTCGTAATCGTCTCGCCGATGGTGATGCCTTCCACACCTGCAACGGCAACGATGTCGCCCAACTCGGTTTCGGTGATGTCGACGCGCTTAAGGCCGTTGAAGGAGAACAGCTTGGTGATCTTCGTCTTCTGGAATGAGCCATCGAGTTTGGCGATCGAAACTTCTTCGCCGGTCCACATCTTGCCGTTGAAGACCCTGGCGATGGCAAGCCGTCCGAGATAGTCCGAGTAATCGAGGTTCGCGACCAGGATCTGCAGCGGACCTTCCACTTCGCCCTTCGGCTCGGGAATGGTCTTGACGATCGCGTCGAACAGATCCTGGAGATTTTCGCCGGGCTTATTGATGTCGGCGGTCGCGGTTCCCAATTTGGCATTCGTGTAAAGCACGGGGAAGTCGAGTTGGTCTTCGCCGGCGTCAAGATCGATGAAGAGGTCGTACACCTCATCGAGCACTTCCGGAATGCGGGCGTCTGGACGGTCGATCTTGTTGATGACGAGAATCGGCGGAAGCTTGGCTTCGAGGGCTTTGCTGAGGACGTAACGGGTTTGAGGCAAGGGGCCTTCGGAGGCGTCGACGAGGAGCATGACTCCATCGACCATTTTGAGGGCGCGTTCGACTTCGCCGCCGAAATCGCTGTGGCCCGGGGTGTCCACGATATTGATCTTGATGTCGTGGTACTCGACGGCTGTGTTCTTGGCGAGAATGGTTATGCCGCGCTCGCGCTCGAGGTCGTTGGAGTCCATGACGCGCTCGACGACTTCCTGATTGGCGCGGAAGATGCCGGACTGGCGGAGCATGGCGTCGACAAGAGTGGTTTTGCCGTGGTCGACGTGGGCGATGATAGCGATGTTGCGGATGGACTGGCTCAAACTGCGTTTTCCTTGATTTACCTGAGAGTATGGCCGGAAGAAGAGGAGAGTGTGTTTCTTTTCCCGTGACTCTTAAGGATAACAAATAAAGCGGATTGGCGTTGAAAGACGAGTGAATATGCAGTGACGGGACGATGACGAGGATGTTACGAAGCGAAGTTTTGCAAATCGTCGGCTGGCATTTACACTTTTGCGCACTTCACGTTTGTTGCTCCGAAGAATCTTGAAGAGGTGTCTCCTTGAGGAAGCTGCTTACCGCTCTTCTGCTGCTTACCGCTACAACTTCGTTCGCCCAGCGCCGTCAACCGAACAAACCGTCCGAACCGAGCATCCAGCCATCGCCTACGGCGCAGCAGATGCAGGAAGAGAAGTTCCCAGAAGAAGCCGGGAAGATCCCTCCTGCGAAGCCCGAGGAGCCGAAGTCGCCTTTCGCCGGAATGAAGTACCGGTTGGTGGGGCCGTTCCGTGGAGGGCGCGTGGTGGCTGTGTCGGGCGTGCCGGGCGATGTGAACACGTACTACATGGGTTCGACCGGCGGCGGAATGTGGAAGTCGCA
>DASTGW010000230.1:0-3830 GCA_035718705.1 Terriglobales bacterium
CAGCGAGTGCGCCTGATCGGGCCACAAGGAACTCCAGCGCCTCTTCCCTCGTCGTAAAGGATGGAATTTCTCTCACCGAGAACGTTTCAACCGCTTCTCGCAAGGCATTGGCACCGTTGGGCGTCCCCACCCAGGCAGAGCGCTTCAGGTGCGGACGATTGAAAACCGCCGCTACCTTGATGCGCTCGACGGCATCCCGCGTCAGTTTCGTCCCGGTGAAGTCGGCTAGTAACAGCACGCTGCCGGGCTGTTCTTTGGTGACATACGGAGGAACTAGATCGGCGACTTTCCCCACCTCGTCCGGCGTACAGTCGGTCATGTCGATAAAGAGAACGCGGTTCCCACGATGCTCGATAAACCGGATGCGCTCCATAAGCCGCTCCTGGTCTGAGATCAGAGGCGCAAAAGTTTAGCGCAAAAACCCCTGCCCCACTACAAGGGAAAACACTATTCGTTTGAATGTGAGGAAACTACTTCTTCGCCGATTTCTTCTTGGGTGCGGCCTTGGTTGGCTTGGCTGGGGCTTTTGCCGGTGAAGGCTTTGCCTGCACCTTGGCAGGTTCCTTCGCGGGTTGTTGCGGACTACCATTCTGCAATTCCGTCAGCACAACGTGTTGCATCTCGGCCGCAGGCGCGGGCTTGCCCGTCCATATCTCGAACTGGCGTGCTCCCTGGTTCACGAACATCTCGAGTCCGGAAATGACTGCCATTCCCTTGGCTTTCGCCATCTGCAGGAATTTTGTCTCAAGCGGGTTGTAGACCAGATCGAATGCGATCTTCGCATTCATTTCTTTCTCTTCCAGCGGCGACTTACCGTTCGCCATTCCGACGGGAGTGGCATTGATGATGACATCGAAAGTCATCTTCTTCAGGTCATCGCGCTTGATCGACTTCGCTCCCGATTCGCGTGCCAGTTTCTGCGCCGTTTGCGGCGTTCGATTCAGGATGAACACATGGGCGCCACGTTCGCGTACGCCGAACACCGCGGCCCGAGCCGCACCACCGGCTCCGAGAACCAAAATCTTGGCTTCTGACAACGTAATTCGCTGTTCGAGCGGACGCACCACACCCGCCACGTCGGTGTTGAATCCGTATAACTTTCCGTCTTGTGAGCGGATCACCGTATTGCAAGCGCCGACCTTCTGACATAAAGGTTCGCAGTTATCGAGATGCTCGATGATGTCCTGCTTATACGGCATGGTGACGCTGAGGCCGAAGACAGGAATGTCGCGCACGCACTTCACCAGGTCTTCCAGTGACTTCGCGTGAAGTGCCAGATACACGGAGTTCAGGTTCTCCCGGCGGAATGCCGCATTCATCATCTGCGGCGAAAGCGAATGCTCGATCGGATCGCCGGCCACACCGTACAGACGTGTCGCAGCATCGACCTTTTCGATGCGATATCCATCCCGGAGTGCTTTGGCCGTGACTTGCCCCGGCGCCGTCTCTTCTCCCGGACTGTAGGCTCCGAACGTAAACAGGCTGCCTGCACGCAAGCTCAGCACCCGGCTAATCAACCCCTGTTCGCCCATGCACAACCCGACCATCTTGTGGTGCTGCGAGGCGTGTTCCAGGAAACGCATCATCACCACGTTGTCGTAAAGATTCGTGGCGGTGGTGACGACCTTGTAGATGTCCGCCGGAATCTCCTTCATCTCGGCAAAGGTGTCATCCAGCTTCCGGGTGTGCTTGAAATCGTGGTACGAAAGGATCAATCCAGCGTATTGCCTGATCTTCGCAAAGTCCGCTGGTTTCATTCCGGTGGCACTCTGTAGTTCTACGTCCACCAGGTGGCATCCGGCAGCTCCGGCCTTCACCAGCATGTCGATTTGGGAGGCAGTGGACCCCTTGAACTTCCCACCATTTACGGCACGCCGGCAGGTGCCGATCGCCGTCACGTAGGTATGCGAACCCAGAAAGCTTTTAATCTTCGGAAAGGCCGAAGGAACATCCTTCAGATAGTCTAACCTGAACTCAATAAAGGGGTTATCTCTTGCTACCGCCTCGGCTTTGTCCACCAATTCAGCGGCATTCAACCCGGCCACCGCCACACAAATGCGTGGCATACGCAGCGGCATCAGCCGCGTTGGCAAGCTGGGGAGGATAGTGTTCATGAGGCCGTTCGAAGTCCGCGCCATATTACAGATGCACCGCCTCGGATGCAACTTTCTTGGGTAGAACACGTCCCTAACTCGCTGATGACGTACACCTTCGGTAACTAAGCCTGCCTTGAATCCAGAGCCTGCGTTTGCTACTTTCCGACCGACCGGAACCCGTGTCTTCCTCGGTAGTCAGGGTCGGAGGAGTTATGAAAAAAGTAATCTTTTTGGCGTTTCTCGCAGCAACCGCTTCGCTAATGGCGCAAACGCCCGAACAAACGCCCGCTATACCGTCGTACCAGAGCAACATCGCCGAACGCGCCCAGGCGCCCAGCTACTCTGACCTGTATTGTTCCGGTTTCATCACCAACCAGAGCATCTCGATGAAGAACACCGTCGCCGGCGGTACCGCCAGCCCGAACGAGACCATCTACGCCACGGGAAACCAGGTATTTATCACTGGCGGGGGCCTGACAGAGGGCACTCGATACAGCATCCTTCGCCCGCTGCGTGATCCGAATCGCTACGAACCCTACAAGGGTCAGCGCGTTCAAATCGCTGCGCTGGGTCAACCGTATGCCGAAATTGGACGGGTCCAGGTTATTGCGCTTCGTGGACCGATGGCGATCGCGCAGGTCGAATTCACCTGCCAGAACATCACCCTCGGTGACATCGCCGTTCCGTTCCAGGAACATTCGTCTGTCACCTATCGCAAGTCCACTTCGATGGAGCGCTTCCCCGCTGGGCCCGGCGCCACCCACGGCCGCATCGTGATGGCCCGTGAGTTCGATACCCAGGTGGGCACCGGACAGAAGGTCTATCTCAGCGTTGGCTCCAACAAGGGCGTGAAAGTCGGGGACTACTTCCGTGCGGTTCGCGGCTACGACTTCGACAAGATCGATCCCGCTGACGTAAACGCAACCAACGCACCTGTTGGTGATGATACCCAGAAATATCCAGGCAAGATCGACAAAGCGCTCGCTGCCCAGATGCCGCTCCGCAACCTCGGCGAAATGATCGTGCTGAACGTGACGCCCACCAGCGCCACCGCCATGATCACCAATGCACTCGAGAGTATCCAGGTGGGCGACCAGGTAGAACTGGAAGGCGAGGCACCCGCAACCGCCTCTGGTCAATAAAACATATACGTCTACAACAACGGCGCCTCACGGCGCCGTTTCTCTTTGCTGCACTCTCTGTTGCTTACCGCCTGCGGTAGAAGATATTGAATTCAAACCCTGGGTTCGGTGGAAACAACTCCGCCACCTTCCTCAGACGCTCCGCTAATGGATTCGCAGCCAGCAGCGGATACTCACGTTCGCGCAGATCGTAGTAATCAACGTCGGTAAACGTCGAAAGCATGTAAATAGCGATCGCGTCAGAGAATGCCGCGGTGAAGTACTCGTTCTTCGCGCGCTCTGTGTCGCCGACGTTGCTGGTCGCAGCCTTGCGGAATTCCCAGGCGTCTAACCCGGTTTCACCACGCTGGCGCTCTTCGGCCTGCTTCCAGACCAACTCTCCAAAGTCTTTCGGAACACCTGCGCGTTCAACGAACGCATGCGCCACGTTGATATAAAACTCAAAAGCCAGCGAGAACTTGTCGTCCATCAAGCGGCTGGAGATAAACACGCACTGCGCGTCGCCCAGGTTCAGGTTGCGATGGCAAACAGCACGATCGCTCAGCGCAACGTCGTACCGATCGGCGATCATCGTCTCTTCGCCTTCGCTTAC
>DASTGW010000231.1:0-3146 GCA_035718705.1 Terriglobales bacterium
ATCGCGATCAGCATGACCTTCACCGGCATCTGGGCCGTAGCCATGCCGCTGATCGCCGAGTTCCAATGGACCCGCGAAATTGAAGACCGCCTGCTGGCGCCCATCGATATTCACTGGGTCGCGATCGAGAAGGTGATTGCCGGGATCATCCAGGCGCTGGTCGCGGGGTTGGTTGTGCTGCCGCTCGGTTGGCTCGTGCTCGGGAGGGGAATCCAGATCAGCATCGGCTCTCCCCTGTTGTTCGCGGCAATCCTTTTGCTGGTAGCGGCCTTCTCGGCGTGCGGAGGCCTCGCCGTGGGCTGCAGTATGAACCAGCAGCACATCGGACTGATGTTCAGCATGCTCATCACGCCGATGGTCTTCTTCGGCTGTACCTACTATCCGTGGAGCGCGCTGCAGTCGTTTCCCATCCTGCAAAAAGCAGTATTGATAAACCCGCTGGTGTACGCGAGTGAAGGCATGCGCGCGACGCTAGTGCCGCAATTTCCGCATCTCTCGATACTTGCAGTTTTGATTATGCTGGTGATCTTTGACGTGCTGCTGCTTATGATCGGCTTGCGACAGTTCGAGAAGAAATCGATTAGCTGACGGGCACCGCCGTCAGTAATTTGTCGATCTCCTGCGCCGCCATTTCCAGGCGCTCTTCGCGGGAGCCCTTGAGCAACATCCACGGCAGGCCACGCTTGGTCAGCTCTTCGCTGAAGCGCTTGGTCATCCACGGCCGGATGTGCTGCCCGTCGCGAATACCGTCCTGCTCGAAGGGAATGCTCGGGTCGGTTAGGAAGTACATGGCATAACGCCGGCGATTGGCGATTGCTTCCACCTCTGGCGACCAGGTTCCCACATATCGCTGATGCCAGATCGCCGTTGCCAGCGCGTCGGTATCGCAGATCAGCACGCGATTCGCCTTTTCCGCCATGCGGTCTTCATCAAGCTGCTGCTGTTCGGCGATGTGGACGAACTCCTCGGTCTTCCACTCGTAGGAGAAGGTGTTTACGCCGCCTTCTCGCAGGCGCTCGGTATATAGGCGTCCGTACTCCGGAACCCAGACCGTGTGGAAACGTTGCGCCAAGTCGCGGCAGAGCGTCGTCGTACCAGACGATTCAGCGCCAACGACGCACACGCGTACTACTTGTGTGTCACCCGACATTGCCAACTATCCTAACCCGACTCCTGTCATTTTGATTTGCTACCCTGATCTTTGGTAACGATTGCACCAATGAAGCCATTGCCGGTTCTGTTTCCGACTCTTGCCGTGCTGGCGTCGCTCATCCAGTTGTAGTTCTGGCCAATTCCTAAACTCCCTCGGATTTCCGCTACAATGGCCGGATGCGTTTTCGCCGTCCCCGCGCGTGGAAAGCTCTGCTCTGCTGTGGTGTTCTCCTCGCGGCCACGCTGCCGGTTTCGGCCAAGGTCCCACTCACGGAAGACTCGGCCATCGACCTTGTTAAGCGCACTACGGCCTCCAAGATGGACGCATCTCTTCCCAAGCGCGCCTTCAACGCGTGGGTGACCGAGAAATTCCAGGGTTGGGCGATCCTGTGGCAGATGAAGGATTGCGGCCAGGCGCCTAGCGAAGGTAAAAAAGAGAAAGAGGATGACGAACTCAGCTGCGTTCAGGTGGACATCATGCAGCCGGCGCAGGACGCGAACGGCGTCTCCTCGCGCGGTTTCCATGTGCTGATCCTGGTTGGCTCCCAGAAGAGAGGGCTCTTGCCGATTCCGCGCTTCCATTCCGCCACCGAGCAGGACGACAATACATCTGCGCCAGTAAGGAGCCTCGGCGAAGTGGAACCCTGAAATGGCCGTTCGACTCACGTTCAAGCCGCTCACTCTCGATCGCTGGCCGGATTTTGAAATTCTCTTCGGCGAGAACGGTGCTTGCGGCGGATGCTGGTGCATGGCCTGGCGCTGGAAGCACAAGGAATTCCTCCAGAAAAAAGGCGCAGGCGCCAAGCGCGCCTTCAAGAAGATCGTAGAAGGCAAAACCGCTCCCGGAATTCTCGCCTACTCTGACAAAGAGCCCGTCGGCTGGATCGCTATTGCTCCTCGCGAACAGTTCACTCGCCTCGAAGGCTCCCGTGTTCTTGCTCCCATCGATGACCAGCCTGTCTGGTCAATCCCCTGCTTCTTCGTCCGTAAGGACTTCCGCCATAAAGGCGTAAGCGTTCAACTGCTCGAAGCTGCCGCCGACTTCGCCCGCAAACAGAAGGCAAAGATCGTGGAAGGCTATCCGTACGATCTTGACAAGGAAATGCCTCCGCCATTTGTATGGACGGGGCTGGCAAGCGCCTTTGAAAAGGCCGGATTCCAAGAAGCGGCAAGGCGTTCCAAAACCAGACCCATCATGCGCAAGCAGCTTTAACTTCTCGTCCATCGTCCTTTCCTTCTTACTTCCTCTCGGCGTAATCTATTCTTTCGTCTCAGGAGACCGAATTCATGTCGAACTGGATGTCTCGTCCGCTGCAACAGGTTGATCCGGAAGTTGCTGCCGCCATCGATAACGAAGTGCGCCGCCAGCACGAAGGCCTCGAACTTATTGCCTCAGAAAATTTCGTGAGCGAAGCCGTGCTCGAAGCCATGGGCTCGGTCTTCACCAACAAGTACGCTGAAGGCTATCCGGGCAAGCGCTACTACGGTGGCTGCGAATACGCCGACGTGGTCGAGAACCTGGCGCGCGATCGCGCCAAGCAACTCTTTGGCGCCGAGCACGCCAACGTGCAGCCGCACTCCGGATCCACGGCCAACATGGAAGCCTACGGCGCGGTGCTCAAGCCGGGCGATACCATCCTCGGCCTTAACCTCGCTCACGGCGGACATCTCACGCACGGACATCATCTGAACTTCTCCGGCAAGACCTACAAGATCATTCCTTACGGCGTCCGCAAAGACTCTGAGACCATCGACTACGACGAACTCGAACAGATCGCCGAGCGTGAGAAGCCGAAACTCATCGTCGGGGGCGGCAGCGCGTATCCGCGCATCATCGACTTCGCGCGCATGAGGCAGATTGCCGATAAAGTTGGAGCGCTGTACCTGGTGGACATGGCTCACTTCGCGGGACTGGTGGCGGGCGGCGCGCATCCCTCGCCGGTGCCGCACGCGCAGATCGTCACGACGACGACGCACAAGACGCTGCGCGGTCC
>DASTGW010000232.1:0-4272 GCA_035718705.1 Terriglobales bacterium
CCCCAGACGTACCAGACGTCTCATCGCGTCCCCTGGAGTGACAGGTTGTTCATTCGTGCTGACATGGCGAGCCTCCCGTGGTGGAACGCCGGAATTCCGTCGACTTGCACAGTTTTCATGCGAATCACCGACTAGCCTATGTTGAAAGAAGGCACGAAATGGAAGGGGGATTATAGCATTGCTAAGTAGATGAAAAGTGCAGACTTCAGTGCGCTTTGGGAGTAACCGAAGGGGTGAAAAGTGCTGTGCTAGCATGAATGATTGGTCATGGCGCGGCAATCCACACATCAGACGAAGCCAAACGCAGAAAAGAGCCCGAAACGGGATGCCACGGCTTCCGGGGATCGGGATGCGACCCAGAACCGGGCGGCGTCACACGACTATTTTTTACTCGAAAAGTTTGAGGCGGGAGTGGTACTGACGGGGACAGAGGTGAAATCAGTACGGGCCGGCCGCGCCAACTTAAAAGACGCATACGGGTTAGTGAAGGACAACGAGCTTTGGTTGCTCAACGCCCACATTAATCCTTATGAGCACGGCAGTTACAGCAACCATGAGGCCTTGAGGACGCGCAAACTGCTGGTACATAAGGAGGAAATCCGGAAATTGATCGGAAAGACCCAGCAAAAGGGGCTGACGCTGATCCCGACGCGGATGTACTTCAAGGGCGGCCGGGTAAAGGTGGAACTGGCGCTGGCCAAGGGGAAACAGCACTGGGACAAGCGCGAAACGGAGAGACGTCGCACTGCCGACAAAGAAGCGCGAGAGGCTGTGGCGAGAAGTCGGAAGGGCACGGCATAGTGGCCCGTGCGTAGAAGGCGCGAGCTGGTGCTCGCGTCTGACGGGCGAGACGCCCGTCCTCACAATCGTAAGGTTATTGGGTAGCAGCCCATTTAGTAAATCCTAAGGAAAGATCATGAATATTCATCTTCATTTGCAGTCTGCAGCAGAGCTAGCCGCTGAGTGTCTGGCGGTCCCGGTCGTGGACCAGGGCGAACCGAATGCTCCGAAGCCGAAGGTGCTGGCGAACGATCCGGCGATCCAGGAAGTGGTAAAGGAGTTGATCGCGAGCGGCGAGGTAACTGGCAAGCCATTTGAGATGACGCTGATACATCGTCCGCATGGATTGAAGGCGAAACGGCTGTTGCTGATTGGCGGAGGCAAGGCGAAGGCCTTCTCGACGGCGGAGTTAAGGCGGGTGGCGGGAGCGGCAGTCCGGTACATGAAGCCGCGGAGTTTGCGCAGCGTGGCGATTGTCGCGCCGGATGTGCAAGGTGGAGCGGTGGATGGGATTCGGGCGGTGGCGGAGGGTGCGATCGTCGGCAACTTCGATTCCGATACGTATAAGAGCGACCGCAAGGACCAGAGCGTGAACGACGTGACGATCGTCACCGACGCAGACAAAGCCGTTGCCGAGCAGGCGGTGAAGGAAGGGCGGATTATCGGCGAGTCGCAGAACCTGACTCGTGTGATGGTGAACGAGCCGAGCAATCGCCTGACACCGACACGGATGGGCGAGTTCGCCAAAGAGATGGCGAAAGAAGTCGGTATTAAGTGCGAAGTGTACGGACCGGACAAGATCAAAGAACTGAAGATGGGTGCCTTCTGGAGCGTGGCACAGGGATCGGATGAGCCTCCGGCGCTGATCGTGATGACGTACGAGCCTCAGGGTGCGCCGGAGAAGCCGGTGCTGGCGCTGGTGGGAAAAGGCATCACCTTTGATACGGGCGGTATCTCGATCAAGCCCGCCGATGGCATGGAGAAGATGAAGTACGACATGGCCGGCGGTGCGACGATGATCGGTGCGATGCGGGCGGTCGCGTTGCTCAAGCCGAAGATGAAGGTGATCGGCATCGTCTGCGCGAGCGAGAACATGCCGTCGGGCAAAGCGCAAAAGCCGGGCGATGTGCAGGTGGCGATGTCGGGCAAGACGATTGAGATCATCAACACTGATGCCGAAGGGCGACTGGTGCTGGCGGACGGATTGCATTATGCACGTCAGCTGGGCGCGACGCATTTGATCGACGCGGCGACCTTGACCGGGGCGTGCGTGGTGGCGCTGGGGTACGTAAACGCCGGCGTGTTCGCGAACGATGATGCGATGTACGCGAAGTTCACCGAGGCCAACAAGCGGGCGGGCGAAAAGATGTGGCGTCTGCCGCTCGACCAGGAGTACTTCGAGCAGATCCGGTCGAATATTGCCGACATCATGAACAGCGGCGGTCGCTGGGGAGGCGCCGTCACGGCTGCGATGTTCTTGAAGGAATTCGTCGCGGATACGCCATGGATCCATCTCGACATCGCGGGAACTGCGTGGATCGACGACAACAAGGCGTGGATCGCGAAAGGGCCTTCGGGGATCGCGATGCGCTCGATTGTGGAGTACGCGCGGGAACTGGCGTCGGGAACATAAATTCTTAAGGTTAAAGAGATCGGCGGGCATGC
Source organism: Terriglobales bacterium (assembly GCA_035718705.1). Classification (GTDB taxonomy): domain Bacteria; phylum Acidobacteriota; class Terriglobia; order Terriglobales; family Acidobacteriaceae; genus DATMXP01. The sequence continues at coordinate 2,446 of DASTGW010000232.1, forward strand.
TGCCCGCCTTTTTTTCATGGGTTTGGCATCATTGCTGCCTGTTCTTCGGGCTAATAACTGTTTGCGATTGACTGAGGATCATGGCAAGGCTAGATTACCCAACTAATTTTTCTCCTCCGCATAATCGGGCCAGCAGTATCTCTGCTTTTACTACACGCACTCATGAAGGGCTGGGAGGTTCGCATGTTATCGCGCTTCGGCGGATTCGTGTCGTTGTGGTTGCTGGTGGGATTGGTATGTCCCGCATGGGCCGCGTCGCCAACCGGCGGCTTGGTGCAAATGCAATCAACGGTCGGCGTGCTGTTGGATGAGGTGCCGGCGGGACCGCTTCGCGAGCAGGCAGCGGAGACGGCCCGGCTCGCAGGAGATTCATTCTGGATCCGTAGAGCGCAGCGGCAGGTTCGCCTGAGCGGCTACAGGTTGGTGTTCCGGCGGTTCTTCTACGCGAATAACAAGGGGCCACTGCCTTTGCCGCCCGATTCGGTGTGGAACATTGCTTTGCAGGGAAAGCCGAGGCGGGCGACGATCGATGGACATGACTACATGGCTGTCGATTTCACTTTTCAGAGTGCCATTCTGACTGACGCGGCATCTCCGGGGCAGGTAGAGCCGAAACTCGCAAAGGTCGGCGGCACATGGCGTGAACCGCTGGTGTTGCCGGTTGATCCGGACCTTCTCTTCGAGAGGACCGGGTATGCCTGCATGGATGAAGACGAGTTTCCGCCCGGCAGCGTCTTCGAAGAGAACACCTGGTACTTCTACGACCAGACATGCGGCGTCGAAAAGCCAAGCAGGGCTTCCTGCCACATCACGGAATTTCCGAATGAAAGCTGCGTGGATGCGCTGACGAACCACGTCGGGAAAAGTGCGACGGGCATGAACTTCCAGCGGTTGCAGTATGACGCTACGACGGCATCGCAGTACCGGGTGGGAACGGTGGTGAATCCCAATGGTGCTGAGCTGGCCGTGGTGCAAGACCAACTGGTGAACGAGGAAGCGGTTTTCTATCGCTACTTCGACGCCAGTTCCTGCGAGATACAAGAAGGAGCGATCGGGGCTCCGGGTTGGCGGCGATTGCTGGCGTTTTCGGCTTCCGTCCGCAATGATGGCACGCAGCCGATCCACATGGGAGATCCAACGGACCCCAGCAACCCGTGGGTGATCGGCAACGCGTTCACGTTCAGCCCGTGCCATCACCACTATCACTTCACGCACTATGGAACTTTTGGATACGGGAATCAGCCGGGCAGCAAGAAGGCTTTCTGCCTGGAAGACACGAACCGCTATCACAACGACGAAGTGACCACGTTGCAGGGGACGCACCAAAGCTGTACGTACCAGGGGATCACGCCGGGGTGGGGGGACGAGTATAACTTTGGAATTCCCGGCCAGTGGGTGGATGTCACCAACGTGGATACCAGCACACCCAAGCCACTAACCTTCCTTTCGAATCCAGATCAGTTCCTGTGCGAAGGACAAACTCTGGACATAAACGGCAATCCGGTGGATCCGTTGAATCTCGACCAGATCGCGTTCATACCGTCGGGTTTCTTCGATGCACAAGGTAATCCGGTGCTGCGAAACAGCTGTGCGTTCTTCAGCCAGTGGAATGCCGATAACCTGGGTTCCACTCCGTTCAGCGCCCCGCAGGGCAGCAGTTTCGTGACGCAGGGCTGCACTCGTGGTCAGACGGGCCCATTGCGTGATTGCGGATTCAAAAGCAATCCGCCGCTGCAATCATGTACGCCGGGCCAAACGGTGAAGCTGCAGTGCACCAGCGATCAGCAAGCCAAGGTGTTGCGCGTGTGCGAGGTCAGCGCACAGCTT
>DASTGW010000233.1:0-5551 GCA_035718705.1 Terriglobales bacterium
CAGCTGGCGTAGGATGGCGCTATTGGCTGGCATCAGGCAATCCAGTGTTGGCGCATCCACCGGGCGAAATGTGGGAGTGCGATGCTCCCGTCAGGAATGTTGGGATGCCACTTCTTCTCCCATTCGTAGGAAAAATAGCCGTCGTAATGGATGTGCGATAGTGCTGCCCGCAGTTCAGCGAGTGGAAATATTCCTTCGCCATTCAAGACAGGTTCCCAACCGGCTTTGTCGAGACGCAGATCTTTTACATGCACGTGTCTGATCGCGCCCCCCAATCCAGCGGCCCCTTGCGAAGGAGTTTCTTTCGATTCGATCCAGCAGTTCGCAGGATCCCAGATCACACCCGTACCAGGGCAATTGGCTTCCCTGAGAATGGAATTCGTTTCTGGCGCGCTAGCAAAGTCTCCATGTGTTTCGAGCCAGACCTGCACCGCCGTCGACTGAATCTTTTGTTTTAATTCACGAATGGAGTCGGCGATGCATGTGCGGGTCGAGTCCCGATCGGCGCCAGCTTGAATCTTATCGCCGAACACGCGAATGCCGGGTGCCCTCAACTCTGCAGCCAAATCCGCCATGCGCTGGCCTTCCTCGATCCATGCGGCGCGTTCGGTTGCATCCGGAGAGTGGAAGCGGCAACTGGTGTCGACACAACAGATGGCGAGACCGTTGTCGGCAAGCATCTTTTTTGTCGTAGCCAGTCCCTCGCCCCGGAAAACAGAAAGCTTCCACAGAGAGTCTTCATTCTCAACGAAGCGAAGTTCGATGCCGTCGTAGCCATTGGAACGGGCGATCGCGATGATCTGTGACATCGTCCAATCCGGGCAGGCAAGGGTTGAAAAGGAGAGCTTCATGCTAGGTCATCCGCGCCAGCATCGCACTAGTCACTCGATTCTGTACTGGCCTCCCCGCGAAGTAGTTCTCAAGATCGTTCATTACGACTTCCGCCATTTGTTCTCTCACGCGACGGTTGCTTGCGGCAATATGAGGCGTGACCATTGCCCCCGGCAGGTTTCGAATGGCATGGCCAACTGGCAAGGGCTCCAGCGGATCGGTTACATCGAGCGCGCAACGCAGACGACCGCGTTTAACTTCACGGGTAAGGGCGTCGAGGTCGATAATTCCTCCGCGGGCGATGTTTACGAGCAGCGCTCCATCGGGCAATTGAGACAGACGCTTGCGATCGAGAAGTCCGCGAGTTTCGTCCGTTAGCGCGGCGGTCAGGACGAGTAGATCTGCCCGGGGAAGAAGCGATTTCAGATCGACGAAACGAACGGCATCACCTTTACCAGCCGACTTCGCGGCGTAGGGATCGTATACGAGCCACTGCAGATCGAATCCGCGCAGCAGATCGACTAACGCGCGACCGATGCGGCCGAAGCCAATCATCGCCACTTCGCGTCCAGCAAGCGCTTCCTGATTTCCGTGGAGATGAAGATCTTGGTAGATGCGATTGGAACGGGCCCGGAGCGCGTCTCGGTAGTAGTCGATATTGCGCGCACCATAAAGCAGGAAGGCTGCACCCATTTCCGCGGCGGCCCGGGCCATCGGGTCTGCGGCATTCGTGATCGTGAGTTGCTCAAAAAGTCCAGGCGTGAAGCGGGACTTTACCTCGCCTCCGCAGTGGGCGATCATGCGAAGACGTGGCGCGAGATCCAGCAGGTTGTCAGAAAACCGAGGACTGTCCCACGTGGTAACGAGCGCTTCCGCCTTGGCCAACTCGTCCTTCAAACCCTTGACGTCCCGAGAATCGTTTAGCTTCCAGCGTGAGATCTTAGACAGCCGTTTGACATGCGGTTTCGGGAAGAAAGAGGAGAATAGTTCCTCGCCGGCGCAGACGAGCAGGTTAGGCCGTGGCATAGGCGCCAGTGTAGCACCTCGTGGCATCTTTTTCTTCCGTTTACTTTCTATTAGCTTCTCTTTTGCGACGAAGTTCAGTATAAGAGAGCGGAACTCGCAGCGAGGGCGCATGAACAGCGTCAATTTTATCGACTATGCAGTCATCGGTTTGTACGCCCTGCTGATGATTTTGGTTGGGCTCTACGTAATGCGCTTCAACCGAGGCGCAGCGGAGTACTTTCGCGGCGGCAGCCGTGTTCCGTGGTTGGTTGCGGGACTCAGTTGTTTCATGTCCGGATTCAGCGCGTGGACCTTCACCGGCGCTGCCGGTGTGGCCTATCGAGCCGGTTTCGCTGCAACGGGCCTCTATATCGGTAACGCGATTAGCTTTTTGTTGGGTTATTTCGTATTCGCCGAGCGCTGGCGACGAAGTCGCATCACCACGGTGATGGAGTATCTTTTCGGTCGCTTCAACATCGCGACTCACCAGACATTTTCGTGGACAACGATCATCTTCCAAATGTTCACGAGCGCCAGCACACTCTACGGATTGAGCCTCTTTGTGTCGTCAGCCTGCGGCTTTCCGGTTCCCTGGGTGATTCTCGGCGCGGGTGCCATCATCATCTTCTACTGCGTGCTGGGCGGACTTTGGGCCGTAGTCGTTACTGATTTTTTGCAGGCATCGATCCTGATGCCGTTTTGCCTGGTGTTGGTGGTGACGTCGCTGGCGAGGGTCGGCGGATTAAGCGGATTGATTCACTCATTGCCTCCGGAGATGAAGACGCTTCATGTAACTGGCGAGTTCGGCTGGATCTACATCATCTCTTGGACCATCATGGTGTCGTTTGGCTACAACACCAGTGCCATGGCTCAACGATATTTCAGCGTTGATACGGAAGCATCGGCGCGGAAAGTTGCGTTGCTGTGTTGCGGGTTGTTCTTTGCCGGTGCGTTTCTCTGGTTCATCCCGCCGATGGCGATGCGCATCGTGTATCCGGATCTGCATCAGCTTTGGCCAACGCTTGCGAATCCGAGTGAAGGGGCCTATGCGGTTGCGAGCCTTACGCTGTTGCCGCACGGACTGATCGGCGTGATGCTTGCCGCAATGTTCAGCGCCACGATGGCAACACTCTCCGCACAGTTCAACCTGAAGGCTGCCATCCTGACGAAAGACCTCTACCAGTCGCTGTTCCGAAAGGATGCCGGCGATCGCGAACTCCTGGTTGTTGGATGGATCATGACCTTCCTCGTGGGGGCGAGCACCACAGTGATCGCGGTCCTCATAGCGAGTAGCGGAGTCAGCGTTTTTTCGATCATGCTAACGTTCAATACGCTCATCTCGCTTGCCTATGGGCCACCGGCGCTGTTGGGACTCGCCATTCGAAGGACTCCGCCGTGGTCGGGGCTGGCATCGTTCGGAGTCGGGTTGGTGCTGGGATTGTTGGGAGCGTTCGTATTTCACTGGTCGTTAATTCAGCAGGTGGCGTACATCATTCCGTCGTCGTTCGGAGTGTTCTTCCTCAGCATGCTCTGGGATCGTGGGGACACTCCGGGACGCGCAAAGCTTTTCAAAAACCTGAATACTCCTATTGATGTCGCCACAGAGTTACGGGACGTGCCGGACTTCACCCGTCCCGTGTTCCGCTTCCTGAGCGCGACGATTTCGTGCATCGGCTTACTTAGCCTGCTCTTACTGTTCGGCGCTCCATCGAATCAGCGCGGAACAGTGTTGTTATTCTCCGCCCTTACCCTGTTGGTGGGAGGTTCGCTGCATTTCATTCGCGGCAAATCGAATGTGGAAGAGCGTATTTCGGCAGCGGTTCCCGCGGCAGGGCGCGACTAAGAAACTATGGTTCGTATTGCACTCATCGGATGTGGCGAGCATTCTGAAGTCGGGCACGCTGTCCCACTCGCGCGCTATAAGTCGCAGCACCCTCAAGACGTCGAACTCGCAGCCGTATGTGATCTCCGGGAAGAGCGAGCGCGCTACTTCTGCGAGCGATACGCCTTTCAACGGTCTTACTCAGATGTGGATCGCATGTTAGGCGAAGAGAAATTGGATGTGTGTATCGCCGTGGTGCCCGTGCCTGCGATCGCGGAACTGGGAATCAAGTTGCTGCAGCGGAAGATAACGTGCGTCGTTGAAAAGCCGCTGGGAGCATCGCTTTCGGAGATCACCGCACTAAGGGATGCGGCCGTCACTTGCGCGACACCTAACATGGTTTCCGTAAACCGGCGCTTCATGCCACTATTGAACCGCGCTCTCGAGTGGATCAAAGGCGCAGGCAAGCTTCGTTACGTTCGCGCATTGATGACGCGGCATGCTCGAACTGAACCGCAGTTTCTGTGGGAAACGGGCGTGCATGCCATCGATACGATGCGTTACATCGGCGGAGACGTCGCGCATGCTTCGATTCGCGAAATCGCGGCCACAGACTCTCGCTGGTACGGCATCGATCTTGAGTTTGCGTCCGGCGCAACTGGACGAGTGGATGTTCTACCAAGCTCCGGAGTTCTCGAAGAGACCTACGAGCTGATTGGAGACGGTTTCCGCGCAATCGTTACTTCGCCGTTTGGTCCGGCACGGGGCCTGAGTTGCTATCAGGAAAATCAGCTTGTGCTGCAACTCACTGACCGGGACATGTCAGAAGATGAAGTGTTCGGCTTCTACGACGAGGCTGCGGCACTTATCCACGCATTAAAAGAAGGCAAGCCACTGCAGCCAACCATTGAAGACGTTTATCCCTCTGTCGAGTTGTGCCTCGAATTAGCAAAACGTCTCAACGTTCCTGCTGGTTCGTAAGCGGGAGTTTGAGAATCACCTTCAGCCACTGTTTAGCCATCAGGCGGTGGTACGGCTCGGTCATGTGAATGTGATCGAGACACGAGAATGTTCCACGATCAGGCGCGGCTGCGAGAATGGGACTGACCATCGCCACTTCCATGCCCGCCGATCTTTCCAGTGCAATCTCCTGAGCACGCTTCGTCGGATCGCCTGAGTCCGGATCGTGTACGTCGTCGAATGTAATGACACGTGCTCCGGCCGCGCGGAATCCTTCAGCCATGTCCTTCAAATCCGCCAGGTCTTGATCGGTCCGATTGATGACGACAAACAGCACCGCATCCGGATGCCATGCCAGCGCGTCCTGATAGAAGTTCTTCTTTGCTCGCGAGGATGTTAAGCCACCGCCTTGGAACTGGCGAAACTCAACATTCTTGTTCACTCTCGCGAACATCGAAGTCACGATGGGCACGAACGCCGAGGGTGACGCCCAGTGCAGATCCATGGTGAACGAATGTCCGATGATCGCGATCTTTTGTGGCGGCAATGCTTTCATCTTTGGAATCAAGGGAAGCACGTCTGGCTCAGAAAGGAGTTCGTCTGCCAGAACCTGTGCGTCGCGGATATGCAGGTTCTTCTCCCCCCAATTCCATATTTTGCGTCCTGCGATCTGCCACTCGGCAGCACTCAACCCAACAGGCGAAGCACATGCACGACCTTCCAGTTCTTTACCTGTCCGAAGCATATCGGCGTCCGAGCCCGGAAGGCCGAGTTGTCCGATGTATACCGGCAAACCCAGGGCGATGTAGAACGCGTAGAGGTCCTGAAGGCGATCGCCATCTCGCTCGACTTCGAGCACTGTCTGATAGAGGTTCGCAATGGATCGAATTTCCTCCGGACGATAGTGCGGCGCCTTCGCCTTCAGATAGTCAG
>DASTGW010000234.1:0-13182 GCA_035718705.1 Terriglobales bacterium
CGAGCATGGGAACGATGATCTGTGGCTCTTCTTCACGCGGCGTCTGCAGGATGGCGAAGGCCCCGAGCAGCAGCGCCGCCACGATGACCAGTGGCGTAAGCTTCGAGTCGATGAAACCGTGGGCGATTTTTCCGGCCAACCCTCTCTCGCGGTCCATCACTGCGCCTCGACTCTCTTGCCGCCCATCTCGCGATCGCCGGGCGCGAGCACGATGGCCTCGTCCGCACTGAGCCCGGAGAGCACTTCCAGATGATCATTCGTAGTCTGCCCAATGGTGACATAGCGCAGCGATGCGATCTTGTCGGATCCGACGACATAGACGGCCTTTAATGCACCACGATCCACCACGGCAGTTCGCGGAAGGAGGAGCGAATCACGTTCTCCGCGAGAAAAGCTCGCACGCCCGAATAAACCGCTGCGAAGAACGGGGCTCGACGGCAATTCGATTTTGATCTGGAAGGTGCGTGTATTCGGGTCGGCAGCCGGCACGATTTGCGAGACTCTGCCAGTCAGCTGCGTGTCTGGATAGGCATCGAGCGAAATGGCAACCGCCTCGCCGAGCCGAACAAATCGCAAGCTGGATTCATCGACCGTTACTTCAAGACGATACCGGCCTGTAGCTTCGACGGTGAGCAGGGGCATGCCGGGTGCGGCGAGCACCCCCGGATCCACCCTGCGTTCCGTGATAATGCCGTTGAACGGAGAACGAAGGTTGGTGTAGCCGAAAGCTGTCTGCGCCTGCATGACTGCGGCTTTAGCTTGTGCGGCGCTGGACTGCGCGGCCTCAGCCCGAGCCAGTGCACCCTGGTAGCGGGCCTTCACTTCGTCGTATTCCTGGGGACTAACCGACTTTCTCTGATAGAGCGTATCGAAGCGTTTCAGTGTGGACTCGTTGAGGGACCGCTCGCTCTCGGCAGCCGCCATCTCGTGTTGGGCCGCAGCAAATGCTGCCTCCGCGCGATCCAAACCCGCTTGCGCCTGTGCAGGATCGATCGTCGCCAGCACCTGTCCCCGGCTAACCTGATCTCCTTCGTGCACCTTCACCGAGAGCACGTTGCCCATCATCTGCGAGGAAATCTGCGCCGTTTCCGTTGCTCGGACCGTGCCTATGGCTACCATCAGGTCGGGCACGCGTGTGTTGGCGGCCCTGTAGATTGTCACTTCACGAAATGTTTCTGGTGCGGCAACGTGCTCCGGCTTAGATGAGGTGCAGCTCGCAGCGACAAAGAGAAGAGGTAGAAAAATGAGAAGTGCGTTTTTCATTGCGTTACCGCCCGGCTTTGAGCGCTGAGGTCTCCTGCCGCGAGTTCGAGTGCAGCGTAGCTGACGATGTTTCTGTATACGGATTGCCAGTAGTTCATGCGGCTCCCCCGATCGGCGTCTTCGGCACGAAGCAGATCTGTAATGGTGGCCAGTCCTGACTCATATCGGTCTCGCATCATCCGCAGTGATTCTTCTGCCTGCTTAACACTGGCTCGGGAAACGTCCAGCATCTGGCGTGAGGCATCGTGTTCCAGCCATGCCCTCCGGACGTCCAGGCGGATGTTGTCTTCGGCCATTTTTTTGGCGGCTTCCGCGCGAGACAGCGACGCCTTCTCCATCGACAACCGTGCTTCCCTTTCGCGAGAGAACAAATCGACGCGCAACTCAGCCCCGGTGAGCCAATTGCTGCTGCCCCCTGAAAACATTGAAGAATTGTCGGCTTGCCACGAGCCGAACACATCGAGCCGAGGTCCATACGCTGCCTTCGCCGCTTTCACGCCGTTATGCTGCGCCTCGACTTGCGAAGCGATCGCCAGCAGATCCGGTCGTTGCTTTAGCGCACGGGCCTCGGTCTCCTCCAGCGACGTCGCCGAAATCGTCTGCTCTTTGAGCGTGGCGGCGGGTTGCTGTCCGGATCCGAGAGTTGCACCGAGAGCTGTTTCGAATTGCGAGAGGCTTATCTGAAGATTGCTTTGCGCGCGGATCAGGTCCTGCTGTCGGCTGGCCAGATTCACGCGCGCGGAAAGTGCATCGGATTCAACGGCAGACCCGGCTTCCACCCGGGCACTACTGCTGGCGAGCATCGCCTGAGCGGTCTTCGTCGTTTGCTCGGCAACTTCGACTTGTTTCCGGGCGACGGCAATCGAGTAGTACGAGTCGATCACCCGGAAAATGACTTCTTGATCTGCACGATTCAGTTGTTTCGCCGACGATTCTTCCGTCAGCTTCGCGCTACGCAGTTGGTATGTCTTCGCGAAGGAATCGAACAAGTTCCACTGGCCGCCCAAACGGCTCGAGAAATTCCCGATCGGATCGGGATAGTTCAACTTGTTCAGGCCAAAATCGGCTTGCGTAAATCGTCCCTGACGCAACCGGGTGCCGAACACGTAGACGGGATCGTTGCCGATGGTCGCAGTTTCCGCAAAACTGAAGCGCGGCAGAAAACCACTTTGCGCAAGTGCAACCTGTGCGTGGGCTACCTGGGTATCAGCCAGGGCCATCTTCCGAGCGGGGTTCTTCTCGAGGGCGATAGCAACCGCCTGCGGAAGATCCAATGTGTTCTGCGCCCCGGATGCCAGGGCCCCCAGCACTAGTCCCGCCGCCGAGATCGACTTGATGAAGCTGGAATATCGCGTTTGCATATCAACGTGAATTAAAGGACTTTCACGTTGATAAATGCAGTACCAAGCAGGTCGTTACAGGATCGTCATTCCCAAAATGAACCTCTAGGCTGGTTGTGATTCTGTGAGACGCGCAAGTTCCTGCACCAGAAGCCTTTGTAAACTCGCGGTGGTGCGCGAATTACACGGGACATCCAGTGAACGACAGCGTTCTACTGCCCGGGAAAGATCATTCACGAACGCGACACACGGCGGACAGCCAGCAAGATGCTTTTCAATTCGCTCACAAGCGAGATCATCCACCCTTTTATCGATGTATTCGGAAAGGCCGGCGAAGAGGCGTTTACATTCGATTGGCTTTTGATTCTTCCGTCGCTTGCCAGACTTTGGCGTTGACGGTTTCGTCAGTTCTCGACGGACAAACAATCGTGCCCGATGCAATCGCACGCGAACTGTGCCTTCGCGCAAGCCAGTGATCTGCGCGACTTCGGCGGTATCGAGCTCTTCCATGTCGTGCAGAACTAGAATCAAACGGTATTGAGGCGGGATACGAAGCACGGCCTCGTGAACTCTCTTCGCCTCCTGCCTGGAAAGCGCTTGCGTCTCAGGAGTATTTTCGAGCCCCGTCGTGATCGACTGCAGTTCTTCGCTGTCCGGCATCAGTTCGTCCAGTGACAACGTCTGCTTCGGTGCGAACTTGCTGCGCCTCTTGCTCATCCAGCAGCGGTTGCGAGTCACCTTGTAGAGCCAGACTGCCAATGCTCTCGGTTCTTCGATATTTCGCAGGTGCCGGATGGATTTCAGGAGAACATCCTGCGCGGTGTCCTCGGCGTCCTCACGATGACCACAGACCTTCATGCTGAATGAGAATACGGTGGTCTGCAGCAGGGGCAGTGCTGCTTCAACGTCTCCTCGCCGAATCAGTTCGGCTGCTCGGATCAGTTCTGGGCGCATGGGTCGATGCCATTATCGCAGCTTTGGCTTCGGTGAGTGATGAGCAACAGGGCGTCACTATTCACTCACATCCAGACTCTGACTCTCGATGAGGTAAACGAAGTAAACAAAGAAATGGTGGACCTGGTCGGGATCGAACCGACGACCTCTTCCATGCCATGGAAGCGCGCTCCCAGCTGCGCCACAGGCCCACTTTGGTGGGTAACTCGTTGAATTGTCGAGACTCATTGTCTCGTATTGGCCGTCGATAGTCAAACCGCAGCCACTCTCGTGAGCCCTCCTTCTGCAGCGCCGGAGCATCACAAATTCAGTAGTCAGAAAGACCTATGGCGACCAACTATCCGCACACGGGAACCAAAGTTTCTGCCTTCATCATTGGGATCCTGATCTTCGTTCTTCTTGTCGTAGCGCTGTACTTCTACTTGCGTCGATCTCCCCAGCACAAGACGCAGCCTGATCGTCCGCAGAGTAGCGCGATCGTTGTTCCGCAGCTGACAAGACAAACCTAAGCTGCACGATTATCATCAAATAAATTACGGCGCCCATTGTGCGCCGTTTTCTGCTTATGAAGACGACCATCGCGCTATTCCTTCTGCTCACCGTTTCAATTTCCATGGCTCAAGTGGCCTCCCCCAATGCCGCGCCGGATCCCAACGCCGGATCGCAGGCTGCGCCCATGCCTTTGGGCGTCTCGCAGTCGCTGGGACAACTGGATCAAGTCTCACGATCGGCGGTGATAAATCTCGGTCGTCTTCGCGTCGACAAATGGAAGGTCGACAGCCGTGACAAGGATCAGGCGCGCAATAACATCGAATCATTGCAGCGTAACCTCACGTCGGCGCTGCCTAGCCTGATGCAAAACGTGCGCAATAACCCTGGCAGTCTTGCTGCCTCCGTCAAGCTTTATCGGAATCTCAACGCACTCTATGACGTGATGTCTTCCATCACCGAGTCTGCCGGCGCCTTCGGTTCCAAAGACGATTACAACGCGCTCGCCAATGACACGGCTAATCTCGATAGCGTCCGGAGAACCGTCGCCGACGATCTGGAATCGATGGCTGCCAACTCTGATAACCAGGTCTCCCGGCTTGCGGCTCAGTTGCGCTCCCAACAACAGGCCGCCGCGACCACGTCCGCCCCCCCCAAGCACGTAATTGTTGACGACAATGCTCCGGCAAAAAAGAAGCCCGCTCCCAAGAAGAAGGCGGCTAAGGCCGCCCCCTCCACGCCCCAGTAGACGGGCTGAACCGGCTCTGGATTTGTGGTATAAGGGGTCTCAATGGTGCATTTGGGAAACATATTTTTTGGCGCCATGATGGTGCTGTTCGCCGTTGGCGTTATCGGCTGTGCCCTTACGATTCCTATGGCTGCATTCAAGTTCTTGTCCGTCTTGTTCGAAAAGGATCAGGACGAACCTGCCGCCAACAACCAATTCCCCTCTCGGCTTCCTAAGTCTCCTGCCGCCTCTTAGTTACCCCGGTAATCAGCATTCTTTTCTGGGAACAATCCTCAAGCCCTTGGGGTCTATATATGTGTGGGACGCTTTTTATCCTGCTCCTTTGGGGACGAAAAGCCGGACTGGCTGTGATATCGGGTCGTTGTAGTGGAACGGGACTCCTGCTAATGTGGAGGTGACGCCATGAGAGCCATGGCGGGAGCAGCAGCGTTGGGCGACTTAGCAGGCGCACTCCAAGTGCGGGAGGAAGAAGTCTCGATCGTGGCGCAGTTAAAGGCCGGATCGGAACAGGCTTACTCTTGGCTGGTCACTCAGTATCAACCTCCGGTTTACAACCTCGTTTATCGCATCCTGAATGATCCTTCGGATGCCGCCGATACCACACAAGAAGTCTTCCTGAAGGTCTTTCGTGGCATGAAGCACTTTAATGGCGCTTCCAGCCTCAAGACCTGGATTTGTCGCATCGCCGTGCACGAAGCTTCGAACCGCCGTCGCTGGTGGTTCCGGCATAAGTCGAAAGAGACTTCGATGGAGACCTCCAAAGAGGAATCTTTCGAGCCAATGGTGGCCTTGAAGGAGAATCTGGTAGATGAGAGCAGCTCTCCCTTCGAAGATTGTGCACGTGGCGAGTTGAAGACGAAGGTAGAAGCCGCACTAGCCCAGGTCGCAGAGCCTTATCGCACTGCCCTTGTCTTGCGCGACATTGAAGAACTTTCTTACGAGGAGATCGCGGAAATCACCGAAACCACCATGGGAACGGTGAAATCCCGGATTACGCGCGGGCGGGATGCCTTGCGTAAGAAATTGGAGAGGTACTTGCCCGAAGCGAATCCCAAAGTGGTTCCCTCACCTCTACGGCAACGAGGCCGGGAAGTCGAGGTCACGTCATGAATTGTTTGAAAGCTACATCCCTGCTGTCGTTACATGCGGATGGCGCTCTGGATATCTCAAAGGCACGCGCTCTCGAGAGCCATCTCTCGGGGTGCGCGCTTTGTTCCTCTGAATTAGCAAGCGTCAAGAACACGAAAGCGATGTTGGCTCGCGTGGGACGCAAAGCCGCTCCCGGCGATCTCGCCCTGCGGGTAAGACTGGCCATTTCGCGCGAAGCCGCGATGGTCCGTCGAAATCCGTTCGAGATGTTGAAGTTCCGCCTTGAAAACGCACTCAATGCGTTCATGGTTCCGGCCACGGCCGGCTTGGTGAGTGCCATCGTTTTCTTCGGGCTTCTCATTGGATTCTTTGCTTTGCCATCGCTCACGAACGATGTGCCGGTTCAGACCATGCTCTACACTCCGCCTGAATTGACGCTGTCACCTTTCGGGCTGACCAATAGTGTCTCTTCCGACGCCGTTGTGGTGGAAGCCGTTGTGGATCCCAACGGACGAGTTCAGGACTATCGCGTTCTTGGCCAGACCAATGAGGATGTTGATCAGCAGATCAAGAATATGCTGATCTTCACCATGTTCCGGCCGGCTACCTCATTCGGTCGTCCCACCACCGGGCGCGTGGTGTTGTCTTTCTCGCACGTGAACGTAAAGGGCTAGTCTGGAAAAGCAGAACCGAAATCTGGCCGTCATAGTCGAGTCGCTATGGCGGCTTTTTCGTGGAACTTCCTTCCCGCCACTTAGAATGGAAGTAGATGTTTGACCGGTTTGTAGCGGAGTCCGTAAACTTTCTTTGCCATCTCCGTCCAGGTCGCTCAGGAGGCATTTTCTGTCATTGCGTCGGTTGATGTATTCGGGCTTGGTGTGCCTTGCTCTGTCGTCGCTTCTTTCCGCACAGCAGAAGTCCAAAGTCGAATTGGAATCCAGTGAGACCATTTTCACTGTTCTCACCGCGATCAACGCTTGCGGCTACGACGAAGATCTCAAAGGATCGGAACCAGTTCGTATCGATGTACGTGATTCCGTCTTGCAGATGATTGAAAAGTCCTCCGCCGCAGCCGATGCCGCCCAGGAGCTTTGTTCCTTCTACAAGGAACATAAACAGGCTGACTCCGATCGCGAACTCTCCCAGTACATCTCTCTCGCTCTGAATATGGGGCTTGCGCCCGATTTCAAGTTGAAGGTCAAGGAAGCCGACCTTCCACCTGACGCCTCCTACGTCCTCGGGTTTGTGCCACTTGTCACGAAGTTCTACTCTGCGGCGGAAATTCATAAGCTCTGGAGCCAGGTGCAGCCACGCTACGAGGAACTCATCGCCAAGGTGAACGAGCCTCTGGCGAACATGATTCTCACCACCGATGTGTACTTGAAAAATCCCTTCAGCGGGTTTCTGGGTCGGCAGTTTGTTATCTACGTCGAACCCATGGCCGGGCCCGGCCAGATCAACGCAAGAAATTATGGGGAAGACTATTTCCTTGTCACCGCTCCTACGAACGGCTCATTGCCGATGGACAAGGTGCGGCACACCTATCTTCATTTCATCCTCGATCCGCTGGTGATGAAGCGGCCCGCCGCCATGAAACGTCTTGAACCCGTACTGAAGGACATTCAGACCGCGCCGCTCGACGAAAGCTATAAGCGTGATGCTACCTTGCTGGTCACCGAATCCCTGATTCGCGCGATCGAAGCACGCAGCATCCCGGGCAAGAACGTCGAGCCGCGTCGCGAGAAGGAAGTCGCTGACGATATGGCCGACGGCTTCGTGCTCACCCGCTACTTCTACGATGCGCTGATCAATTTCGAAAAGGAGCCGACCGGCCTCAAGGACGCCTTCCCCGACTGGCTCTACTACATGGACGTTGGCAAGCTGCACAAGATCGCCAGTGAAACCCAGTTTGCTTCCAACGCTCGAAGCGAGGTTGTGAAAGCCACTCCAAAGCAACAGCCGAACCAGAGTCCTCTGGATATGGCCGAGCAGAAGATGCGCGAGCATGATCTGGCCGCGGCAGAAAAACTTGCCCAGCCCGTCGCCGACGCTCGTGGCAATGATTCCCCCCGGGCTGAATTTATTCTGGGCCAGGTGGCTACTCTGAACCGCGATCGCGACAACGCGATCAAGCACTTTGAAGACACGCTCCGTACCGCACGAGAACCCAAGCTGATTGCCTGGTCTCATATTTACCTGGGCAGGATCTACGACGTAGACCAGGAACGCGACATGGCAGTAAAGCATTACCAGGCAGCGCTGCAGGCCGGAGACAACTCACCTGAGATCCAGGCCGCCGCAAACAAAGGTTTGAAGTCACCTTATGAGCGGAAAAGCTCATCAGAACAGGAAAAGCAGTAGCAAGGCATGCCGGCGCATCGGTAGCCGAAAAGGAGAAAACAATGAAAAAGTTGATCGCGTTGCTGGCTCTTACGGCTGCGTCGGGTATCGCCCTCGCTCAGTCCAGCACGCCCTCTACCCCCAAAAGCGCGGCCCCGGCGGCGACGCAACAGCCGACGGCACAAACCCCAGGTACTCCGAATCAGTCGGGGCCGGGTGGAACCCCTTCCCAGGTGCCTGAAGCGCAGCCCACCGGCAAGCGTCAACCTCAGGCCAAGACACAGGAAGAGTTCAAGGCCTACCAGGATGTCGCCGCCAAGCCCGATCCGGCTTCCATGGAACAAGCGGCAGACGCTTTCGTGAAACAGTTCCCTGATAGCGAGCTCAAGGGCGCCGTCTACCAGAATCTGATGCTTCAGTATCAGAGTGCCAACAACGGCGACAAAACTGTCGAGATTGGACGTAAAGCCGTCCAGATGGATCCTGATAACGCAGTAGCTCTCGTCACCGTTGCGTCGGTCTTGTCGAACCGCACACGCGAGACCGACCTCGATAAAGAAGAGCGTCTTGCCGAAGCCAAGAAAGACGCGAACCACGCAATTGAGCTGATGAATTCCGGCGCGGGAGTTCCGTCGAATGTTCCTGCCGCGAATGCGGAAGCCTTCAAAAACACGATCAACTCCATGGCTTACGCTTCGCTGGGTCAGGCTGAGTTCGTCAGCAACAATTTCCCTGCGGCCGAACAGGCTCTGCGCAAAGCGACCGGCTACAGCGGCATTCAGCCGGACCCGATTTCCTGGTTCCAACTGACGCTGACATTAGATCGCGAGCAGAAATATCCTGACGCCGTAACCGCTGCGAACAAGTGCATCGAAGTCGCAGGCACGCATCCGGTGAAGTCGTATTGCCAGCAGGAACTCGAGCGCGTGCAGAAACTCGCCGCGAATCCTCCTGCCGCCAAGCCGGCTACCCCTGCGGCCACCACGACTCCCGCTCCAACCACACCGAAATAAATCTTGGACAAGCCCCGCGCGCCGCGACACGGACGCGGGGCTCTTTCGATGAAAGCTCCGGATCTCGCAAAACTCGAACAGGCCATTCAACACACCTTCGGTGACCGCCTTCTGCTGGAACTCGCACTGACCCACAGTTCCTATGCACGCGAGGAAGAATCGCAACTGCTGGCGAAAGGCGAGGAAGTCACGGTCGGTGACAACGAACAACTGGAGTTCCTCGGCGACGCCGTCCTCGGCCTCGTCACCAGCCAGGAACTCTTCCAACGCTTTCCTCAGTACCACGAAGGCCAACTATCCAAGCTGCGCGGATACCTGGTCAGCGAGAAGCACCTGATTGTCGCCGCTAAGAAGATCAAAATCGGCAAATATCTCCGCTTGGGACGCGGCGAGGAAATGAGCGGCGGTCGTGACAAGACTGCCCTGCAAGTGGACGCCCTCGAAGCCCTCATTGCCGCCATGTACCTCGATGCCGGTCTCGAAAAACCTCGTCACTTCATTCTCGAAAAGGTTCTCGGCACTGAACTCCGCAAACTAAGCCGCCGCCGCGCCGACACGCCGCTCCCCGTCACCGACTACAAGTCCGCCCTGCAGGAAGTCACTCACTCCCTGCAGATGCAACAGCCTTCCTACGCTATCGTTCGCGAAGAAGGGCCGCAGCACAACAAGACGTTCACCGTGGAAGTTCGCATTCGCCGGGACGGCCACCACAAACCCCTCTACACCGCGCAAGGCCAGGGCGGCACCAAGAAGAAGGGCGAACAGGACGCCGCCAAGCAGGCCCTCGAGTATCTGCAGTCGTTGAAGAAGGAGACCCGTTCTCGCGCCACCACTTGATGGAACCAGTTGTCCAAGTCGAGAACCCTCCCGTCACCCCGGCCCCTCCTGTGCATCACGAACATCACACTGGAACTGCTGGCATGCTCCAGTGGATGCTGAGCGTCGTTGTTATTGCCACCTTCGTGATGACCTTCATCGTGCAGGCCTTCGAGATCCCCTCCGAGTCCATGGAGAACACGCTTCTCATCGGCGACTACCTGCTCGTCGACAAGATCGATTACGCGAATGGCGGTATGTGGAAGTTCATGCTGCCCTATCGCAGGGTCCAGCATGGCGACATCGTCGTCTTTCACTATCCCGTCAATCCGCAGCAGCACTTTGTGAAGCGCGTTATCGGCATTCCCGGGGACCGCGTTCGCATCGTGAACAAGCAGGTCTTCGTCAACGGCCAGCCGCTCACCGAACCTTACGTGGTTCACAGCCGCACCGATCGCGATCACTACCGCGACGACTTCCCCACCACCAAGTACATCTCCGGCAACGTCGATTCCCGCTGGTGGCTTCAAATGCGTAAGCTCACCGAGGACGGCGAACTGATCGTTCCCGAAGGCCACTACTTCGTCCTTGGCGACAACCGCGACGACTCCCTCGATAGCCGCTACTGGGGCTTCGTCCCCGCCGAAAACATCGTGGGACGTCCTTTGCTGATTTACTGGTCGGTGAATCGCGAGACGGAAGATGAGGATAATCCGGACCCCAATGCTAAACTTGAACGGTTCGCCAAAAGCATCACGCGCATGTTCCGCGATGCCCGTTGGAAACGCACCATGACGGTGGTTCGATGACAGTTACCCAGGACAAGGACAAGCAGTTGGTTCGCGACAAGTCAGCCCCGGACGCCAAGCCGCCCAAGAAGAAGGAAACGCCCATGGAGTTCATCGCTTCCATGGCCAGCATCCTCGTCGTCGGCTTATTCATCATCACGTTTTGTTTGCAGGCGTTCGAGATTCCCTCGAGTTCGATGGAGAACACGCTTCTCATCGGCGATCACGTCTTCGTCGACCGCGTCACGCCGGCGCCGAAAACCAACTGGTTCCCGATCATCCCGTATCGCGAAGTTCATCGTGGCGACATCGTCGTTTTCCTCTCGCCCGCCGAACCTGGCCTGTTCGTCGTAAAGCGCATCATCGGCGTGCCCGGCGACCGTTTCCATCTCAAGGATCAAAAGCTTTATCGCAATGGCGAAGCGGTGACGGAACCCTGGGTCATTCACAGCCGCGGTGACTACATTCCATATCGCGACGAGTTCCCCTCAGTAGCGCCGATGGAAGGCACCGGCGTCACGCCTGAGTGGCACCTCACCATGACCGAGCACATGCAGAACGGCGAGATCGTCGTTCCCAAGGACAGCTACTTCGGCATGGGCGATAACCGCGATGTCAGCTACGACAGCCGCTTCTGGGGCTTCATCCCCAAGGAAAACGTGGTCGGCCGTCCCATGGTGATCTACTGGTCTTTCCAGACTCCGCCCAATCAGTACCTGAAGACGGCGTGGTCCGATCGCATCAAGTTCATCGGCAACGTGGTCATCCACTTCTTCGACGAGACGCGCTGGAAGCGCATGTTCCACCTGGTGAAGTAGTCGCCAAATTTCTTCTGGAAGGAACCTTGGGCTATTAACGGCGTATAGCGGAAGCCTGCTCCGCCACTGCGCTCCCCACAATGCTGTCACCTGCAAAAAAACGGGTCGTGCTCGGCGCTGCGCTGTTCGTCGTGTTCGTACTGATCGTCGTTCCCTACATCAACATCGAAAAATACAGCGGCTATGTCGGCAGTTCATTGGGTCAGGCTCTTGGACGTAACGTCACGGTACAGAAGGTCCAACTCAAAACCTTCCCTGTTCCCGGCCTGCTCATGCATGGCGTCGAGATATCGGACGATCCCTCGATCAGCGCCGAACCCATGTTGCGTGACGACTCCGAAGACGGAGTCCTCGCCAGCTTGCGCCTGTCTTCGCTATGGCGAGGAAGGCTCGAGATCGCGAAACTCACACTGAACTATCCCAGCCTCAACCTCGCTCGCGCCGCTGATGGCCGCTGGAACATCGAATCCGTTCTCGAACGCGTTCGCCAGACGCCTGCCGCTCCCACCGTCAACAAGCGTCCGGAATCACGCCCTCGCTTCCCTTACATCGAAGTCAACAACGGCAGGATCAACCTGAAAATCGGCCAGGAGAAGAAAGTCTTCGCTCTCGGCGAAGCCGACCTCGCCCTCTGGTCTCCTGCTGAGAACGAGTGGCGCATGCGCCTGGAAGCCAAGCCCATCCGCACCGATGCCAATCTCAGCGACACCGGGACCATTAAGCTTGAAGGCAGTTGGAAGCGCGCCTCCCAGCTGCGCGAAACTCCCGTGAGCTTCAAGTTCTGGTGGGACGAGGGACAACTCGGTCAGCTCACTCGTTTGATTTATGGCGCTGATCGCGGGTGGCGTGGAGGTGTCCGTATCAGCGGCCTCGTCCTCGGAACACCCGAGAACTTGAAGATCGTTACCGACGCCCGCCTCGACGACTTCCGCCGTTACGACATCGCCACCGGCGAGTCGCTCGTTCTGCAAACGCATTGCGACGCTTTCTACAACCTCAGCCAGCGCTTGTTCCATGATCTCTATTGTCAGTCTCCGATTGGCGGAGGTACCACACTCGTTCGCGGCAATCTGGCCACCAGTCCCCAAAACCAGTCGCTCGACCTGAGTCTCACCGCCGAAAACATTTCCGCGCAATTCCTCACCACGCTCGCGCGTCATATGAAGAAGAACTTGCCCGAGGACATCTCCACCACGGGAGCAATGTCAGCTTCGCTTGCCGTTCGTGCGGCAGCGGACGGCATCCGCGTCTGGACCGGAGACGCCAAAATTTCGGCCCTGCAGGTTCGCTCTTCCGTGCTCGAAAAGCCTCTGCTTATCGAGCCCACCACTTGGCGTCTCATCGGCCCCGGCACAAGCCAGTTCGTACCACCTTCTTCGAAGGCGAAAAAACTTCTCGCCCAGCAGAGAATGCCTCAGCCTGACTCTCCGGCCTTCAGCTTCGATCCGATCGCAATTCCAGCCGGCGGCTCTTCCCCTGCTACGCTCCGCGGGTGGTTCTCGCGAAGAAATTTCGATGCCGAGT
>DASTGW010000235.1:0-11625 GCA_035718705.1 Terriglobales bacterium
GCCTGGTAACTGCGAACCGCGGACAACACCTCGCCGCGCGCCTCCTGGATGTCTCCGATCAAATCCTCGACTTCGGCACTGTCTTTCAGATGCTGACATTGTTCTGCGCTCTTTAGCGCCAAATCCACCTGTCCCGCCCTGAACTGCGCCAGCGCCAGATTGAAGAGAATCTCAGGGTTGTCCGGCGACATGCTGGCTAGCTCCTCCAGATCGACCACCGCCACCTGATACTTTCCATGAGCGATCAACAATTCAGCGAGATGCTGTCGCAGTTCTAATGACTGTTGCCGCGGCAATGACAGATCGCGCAGCAACCCTAGAGTTTCATTGACGTCTTCTCCGCTCTCCAGTTGAGCCTGCAGGAGTACCATGCCTGATGTGAGATCGTGTATCTCGGAGAAGGTCTGCCGCGCCAAAGCCGCCGCTCGTTTGTAATTGCCGGCCTTTGCCTGCGCCATCGCTACTGCCGTGCGCAGATCAGTACTGGCGGGATCAGCAGCGAGTGCACTCTCCATCTCGGAAGCCGCAACAGTCGAGTCTCTCATCCCTTCCGCAATAGCGGCTTTGAGACGAAAGTAAGCAACACGTGAGTCGCGAGTCTTAGGAGCTGCCAATGCCTGTAGAGCATTTCTTGCTTCACGAAATCTGTGCAGCTTGGCCAAAACCGTGGCCCACTCTAGTCGCAATTCCGCCTCGCCACGGCTGTGCTTTACTGCTCGCGCGAGGTTTGGTTCTGCCTGATCCAGACGACCAATCTTCTCGTACAGTTCTCCGAGTCCGGCGAGCGCCAGATAGTTGTTGGGATCGCCGCGCAGTATGACTCGATATTGCTTCACGGCTTCTTCCGGATTGGCCGCCGTTAAGAACGCATCCGCCAGTAATAAACGGGCCGAGAGGTCAGCGGGATGGCGCGAGAGATAAGTCGAAAGGACCTTGATGGCTGTTTGTGGATCGTTGTGTGAAAGGGCACTCTCCGCCTGGGAGAATACCGCGGTTCCGGATGACTGAGACTGGGCGCTCGCCGCTACCACAAGCGCAAGCAGAAACAACAGCTGTAGTTCAGCATTGAACCGCGCGATGAAGTTCCATGGCGAGCGGTACCGTTGCATTTGGGCCGCGTTTCTCATTGCGCGCTGCTGGCTTCACCAACTTCCAGCCGCATCTCCATGTTTCAACCAGTTGTTTACCAGTTTTACGATGCCTTCCTCGCTCAGGCGCACTAATTCCTTCCCTTTTGCTGCCGAAGCATCGCTCACGCGTCCCGAATATCCTGGCCAGTTCGTTGCCGTAGATTTCTGCAGGAAATACGGAGTACCTCCAGAAAAGTCCGGCGGTTCCGGCAGGTCGCGCGCTTTCTCCGGATGAATAAGTTCCGGTCGGAAGGCCGCAACGGCTGAAGTTTCAAGCGGCCCTCCGTGACCGTGTCCCCCATTATCCTGATGGAACATTCCGGTCGCCTTCATTTTTTCGCCAGGCAGAAACTCCCACCAACTGGCAAACAGCAGCGAAGAATCATTGATTTCATTGGCAACTTCCGCAATCGCCCCGCGCGCAGGCCCTATGTTGCCATCATGACCGTTGAGAATAAAAATTCGCTTGAGCCCAAGTCGCTGAACATTACGCAGAATGTCCGCGAAGTACATGGTCATGACTTCCGGTCTGATCGATAGAGTGCCCTGGAAGTGTGCCGTGTGAGCAGGACACTGAGTGAAAGTGATGGTAGGAAACAGAAGCCCCTGAGTTCGCGTTGCAACTCTCTCTGCGAGGCCGGAAATGATGATGCTGTCCGTCCCCACAGGGTTATGAGGTCCGTGGTATTCCAGGCTACCTAAGGGAATGATCGCGAACGGGTAGTCCGAGGGGATACTCTCCACTTGGTAGCCGACAATTTCTTCGTACCGGTTGGCGTTTGCTGCTGGCGCTTCGGCGGAAGCCCGCGAAATCCCGCCACTTGCGATGGCAGGCAACACAAGTGCACTCCGTAGTATCTCGCGTCTGCTGAAATCACCCACTGTTACCTCCGCAGGTGGTGAAGGTTAGCCGAAGGACCAACGCGTTGTCCATGTCCATCGAAAACCTCTTCTTCCCGAAACGTTTCAGCAAATCTGCGCGCGCAGTCCCTCAGCGTGCTATAGTGACCGCCACTTTTCCATTTGCGGGTTCCAGGACTCCATCATTGACCTCAAACCTTAGTCCTAACGTCCCTTCCGAAGTGGCGGTAACCTCGAAGAACCTCGTCCGCGGCATGGGACTGGTCCAATCTACCGCGGTCAATATGCTGGAGATGATCGGTATTGGCCCGTTCATCACCATCGGCGTGATCCTCTCTGCGATGGGCGGCCCGCAAGCTGTGCTTGGATGGTTTCTAGGCGCTCTTTTTTCCGTCTGCGACGGAATGATCTACGCGGAACTCGGCGCCGCCATGCCCGGCGCGGGTGGGGCCTATCTCTACTTCCTTGAAGCTTTCAATCCTCGGACCTGGGGACGCCTGATTTCCTTCCTGTTTCTCTGGGAAACAATCTTCGCCGCGCCACTTTCCATCTCGACTGCCTGTGTTGGCTTCGCGGAGTATTTGCGATACCTGGTTCCCGGCACGGCACATTGGGTTGGCTTGATAGCAGCTTTCACCAGCGTCTTCATTGCTTTCTTGCTGTACCGCCCAATCAAAACCGTCGGCAAACTCTCGGTGTTCATGCTGGTGATTGTGATGATGGCCATGGCATGGATCATCATTTCAGGTTTGATTCACCTGAATCCCCACATGGCCTTCGACTTCCCGCCAGGCGCGTTTCATCCCTCGAAGGCATTCTTCTATGGCTTAGCGAGTGCAACCCTCATCGCGATGTATAACTACGGCGGCTACAACAACATTACCTATCTCGGCGGAGAGGTTAAGAACCCTTCCCGGAATATTCCCCGTGCCATCGTGCTCTCGGTTCTTTGTGTTGCCGTACTTTATCTTCTGATGAGCGTCGTCATCATCGGCGTCATTCCCTGGCAACAAGCAGCTGTCTCGCACGCAGTCGTGTCGGAGTTCATTGGCAAACTATACGGACTGAAAGCCGCGTCGCTTATGACGGTTCTCATACTGGCTGCAACCTTGGGCGGCATTTTCACTATGACCTTGGGTTATTCACGCATCTTATATGCAGCCGGAGCGGAAGGCAGTTTCTTCGGCGTCTTCGGACGCGTGCATCCTACCGGACACTTTCCTACCGTCGCGCTCGTCACAATCAGCGTCCTGGCCATACCTTTATGCTGGCTATCCCTCGAAAAGCTCCTGTCAGCGCTGATGATCATGCAGATCATCTTTCAGTTCGTGCCGCAAATTGTCGCTCTCTTTGTTATCCGGCTCTACAGGAAGCACATTCAGCTGCCGTTTCGAATGTGGCTTTACCCGGTGCCAGCCCTGATTGCGTTAATTGGATGGATCTTCGTAGCGATAACGCCTGACCAGAGGCACAACGTCGGCACCGCCGTCATAATTTTGCTGTTCGGAATCGTGGCTTACTTAATCCGCGCCCGCACGGTGAAATCCTGGCCTATGCAGAAAAGTTCCGAGGACGTTTCGACAACGGTAGGCTACGAAGTCTGAGAAGAGACGGCTCTCTTTCGGCCGCTCGAGCTGTTGTTTTTTGGGCTTCCTACTCGAGCGGTTGAGACCTCCGCAAATCGTGGCGGACAGCAGGAATCTCGCACAATCAATTTCGTGCCCAGCAACATGGGGCTCGCGATGCTCTGCCGTCCTTCGATCTCGTCGATCAACATTCGTGCTGCCATCATCCCGATCTCTCTGGCTGGCTGGCTTACCACCGTCATTTTCGGTCGCAGCATCGTTGCCCAGTAAAAGTCGTCGAAACCAACCAGACTGATGTCCTCTGGACACAACAACTCTAGTTCCTGAATCGCCGCGAATGCCCCCATCGCCATCAGGTTGTTCGTGCAGAAAATCGCAGTAGGTCGATTGGGATGGGTTAACAATTGCATGGCATGTGAGTGACCGCTCTCGACATCGTTGTGACCTTCATGAATCAAAGTGCGATCAGATCGAATGTTCGCTCGCTGCAACTCCTGCATGTAGCCGCGTAGACGGTCGGTAGAAGTTCCGCTCGAGGCATCGCCTACAATTACCCCAATTCGACGATGCCCGAGGCTGATCAGATAACGGATCGCGCTCTCCGCTGCTCTGACGTTATCCACTCCTACCCGGGCTATCCGCGGCTCGGGCAATGGAGGAAATCGATCCGCATACACAACCGGTATGTCGCCGGTTACAGCTGCGGTTCGCTTCCTCGGAGCGCTAAGCGCCGGCACTCGAATCACGCCATCAACTCTGCGGCGTTCGAACGAATCAAGGTAACTGCGTTCATCTTCCCAGCTCTCGCGAGAATCGCCGATCAGAAGCGTGTACTTCACCGAAGCCGAATAATCTTCCGCACCTCGGACAAGCTCAACATAGAAACTGTTCGACAAATCAGGAACAACGATGGCGATGGAGTGCGTTTTGCGTAGGCGTAGCCCCCTGGCCAGGGCATTAGGACGATAATTCAGCTGCTTGATTGCCTCTTCGATTTTGTTCCGCGTCGACTCGCTGACGTAATCGGATTGGTTGAGTGCCGCGGAAACGGTCGACACAGAGGCTCCGGCCGCTTTCGCGACATCGCGAATCGTCACTTGGCTAGAGCCTGATTTACGCTTCGATCTCATCAATGCCTTTGCCGCTACGACGAAATCGGTTAGAAACAATTCTAAAACGTTTTAACGGTTGAGACGTATCGCGTCACCCAACCCCGAAGGGGAGACAAGAGAGTAGCAGAAATCTGCAGTCTTTCACCGCAAAACCGTATCTGTTTCGAAAATCGGAATCGTTACTGGATACGGCAACGGCCGTTCAAATGTGTCAAAAAACGCAACACCACCAAAACGTTTCGGTTTCCTACCGATCTCTGGTGGAGGTCAGGGCTCAGTCGATCCCAACCGTGCCACCCCGAAGCCGAGGTCCCGGGAACTCAGAGTGTACGCTGCGGCTCAGCGTGCGACTCGGGGTAACTGATGACCGGAAATTCAGCGTATTGACGCGGGTCACAGAATGTAACTCACGGAAGGTGTTTACTCGTTCTATCCTGCCACTCCTCGAAAATCAGGCCCAGCGCGGGTTCTGATTACAACGAACCGTCTCTGCTCTTCAACGACTCGCACTCTTTTCATTGTTCCTCTCACTTTCGGGGACGGCTTTCTTCGGCTCAATTCAAGAACACCGGAGTCGTACGTGATCTCATCCCACCAGGGTCAGAACTGACACTGCATCCCAACGATCATTTCCGATGCGGTTTTTCCATGTTAGAAACTATGTACCAGGCGATCCGCCACGCTCCATCCTTGTGACGCTTGAATTCCGCAATGAAGTTCGTCTTGTGGGTCATTAGCACACCCTCATCTCCGTTGTCTTCGTGATACGTGCCACGGTAGATCGCCAAGTCTCCGCTGCTCGCGACGTCAACGGTTTCATCAATCAAGCTGACCTTCCAAAGAGGGTCATGATCAAAGCCCATCTTGAAGCCTTCTCTGTCGGCCTCGATCCCAACGGTCGGAGGACTCCCACACTCCATGGAGATGACATCTGGAGCATCAAAAGCGGTCGTTTTGACCGCATCATGAGCGTTGAGTCCAGCGACGAGTTGAGCGACCTCTGCCTTGATTGTTTTGGCAATTGCTGCTGTATCCACCTGCGCGGGTGCTGCCGATAACGAGGTCACGGCCGAAAAGGCAAGCAGAAGCAGACTTTGGGTCCAACGTACAGAAAGGCTCATCGGATGATTCCCACTTTCCAGTTTCGCCTTGAATGATTCTCTGGGGATGGTGGTCCGTAACGATTTGTGCTGTTTAGAGCAGCTATTGGATTTAAGGCGACGCGGCTTGAACTGCCGGGGCGAAGACTTCGCTCACAAATGACTCGAGTGAAGTAGGAGTCGTGTTGCGTGCTGAACGCTGTTCTTGAGCGCGGATCAGGCCTGCATTTGCACCTTCCCACATTTCAAGAATCAGCTCCACAGTTCTTGCGGGCATCCCCATCCCCAGAAGATTCTCCGCAAGCACTGAGTTCGACAGTTGCAAGTATGCAACGCCAGGGCAGTTTATCGCTTTGCCAATTATCGAAGCTGCCTCGCTCATAGAGACGTCCCGTTGCCCGTGCAGTTCCTGGATCGAACTGCCAGCAAAATCGCCAGCCTGAAGACGCTTGGCTGCATAGGCACCAATGTCCTTCGTCGCGATCCAAGGAATTGGAATGTCCCCTCGCATTCCGCCCGTTAGGGTCCTCGTTTCGATCAATGAGTTTAGGCTCGCAAAGAGATTTTCCATGAAGTATGCCGCCCGCAAATGAAGGACATTGAGATCCTCGATCCGATTGAGCTTTTGTTCCTGATTGTGCAACCCGACGATAGGGCCAGTTCCTTTCGAGTGCTGGCCTCCGATGCTGCTTAGATTTACGACAAATTCGACGTGCGCATTTCTGATTGCGGCAACGTAACAATTCGAGATCCGTTCCTGGTGCGCGCGCAGATCCTGCTTCGACAAATCCTCGGGCAAAACCAGGTACACCGCCTCTGCTCCGTCAAAGAACGTACTCAATCGAGGAACGTCCTCAACAGAACCCACAGCAGCTTCAGCCCCGAGATTCACCAGAGGCGCGAGCCTTCCGGCATCACGTCCAATCACACGAACCCTCTCGCCTCTTGTAAGGAGAACCTCCGCCACTCGTTTTCCGGTTCGTCCCGATGCACCTGTTACAACGATCATTTCAGACCTCCTGAACAGACAATGGACAAGTGTCTCGCCAACGGTGTGTTACAGGGGTGGTCGTACGTTGCCGTACTCAAAGCGCGTTGAGCGATGCTCCTTTGCCTTAACGCCTTCCACGTCCTCTTCCCCGCGTAAAAGCAATCCGTGCTTCTGGATACCCACATTTGTGCGTCTTCTTTGACCTCCCCATATTCGCGGTGCATAGAGTAGAGCGTCGCGGCTTCACCGTTCACGGACTCATTGCGAAGCAATTGGCACTTTGATTTGCCGTGCAGCTCTTTTTCCTTCTCCTGATCAAGAACGTCCTGTGAGGCGACGGGAATGCGCATCCATCTAACGGAAAATACTCTGCTCGAAATCGCACATACTCCGAACCGAATCCGTAGAAAACGGCAGCGCAGATTAGCACCGTGATCGAGAAAAAGAATAACCGTTCCGAGCAAATGCGAATGTTTGCAAGCGAGCGTTGCGGTGCACAGACCGTGCTCAAGTTCATACCCCTCCGCTGTGCGTCGAGCATCGGCATCGTAGTGGGCGTTCGCCGCGAACGACTGGACATCACAGCCTTACGCCGGCATGATCTGCGGCGAACCTGCCGACGATCGGCAGCCTGAAAAGTTTTTGCTGATAGGCCTCATACATCAGGAAGCCCCACATTCCAAAGCCGGCAAGAGTGACAATCACCGTCAACGGTAGAGCAATGAAGCCAAAGGCCCCAGCCGTCAAAGGTGTTAGCGCAGCCGAGAGAACCATCCACACAATCCAAAAGACGACCCAAGCGACATTGAAGAAGATTGACTGGAAAGCGTGAAAGCGAACGAATGAGTTCGACTTATACGGCTCCAGCACGAGAAAGATAAAGCCCGTCACGAACCCGGCGAGGTAGGTGAGCGCCCCCACGACATTCGTATCCATCTTCTTTGATCCGGTGTCCCCATACGATCGCATCACAGCGACCAATGCCGGCCTTTCGACTGCAGATTTGGAGGCGCATGCCTTGAGTTCTGTTGGTGACCCACAGGTCTGACAGAAGCGAGTGTCCTCGGCTACAACTGCACCGCAAGCATCGCAAACGCTCATTTCTGCCTCGGGATTCAATTCGGTCGATAGGGTGCAAGGACATGTATTTGGCCTGCGAGTGGAAGACTTGGCAAATTAACTGTGGGCGAATCGGGCGCTAACCGCTAGTTCTCTATTTTCTGCGGAGTTAGGGATGCGGATTAACTCGGGTTGGCTCGCTTTCGTGCTAAACTCGGCGGCTTATAACTCTCGTCTGGCATATGAACGCCTCTGAAACAGATGATTCTGCCGCTCCGGAGATCAGCTACAGTTTTGGGCTCTACCTGCTTGACCCCGCAAACGGCACCCTGACGCGCAATTCTGTGCGCGTGCGCTTGCAAGATCAGCCTTTCCAGCTATTGCTATTGCTCGTGGAACGAGCGGGCCAGATCGTCTCGCGAGAAGAGATTCGCAATCGACTTTGGGTGCAGAACACCTTCGTTGAATTCGACAACAGCCTCGGAGTCGCGGTACTCAAGGTACGAGAAGCCCTTGGGGACGATGCGAGCAATCCCAGATTCATCGAAACGATTCCTCGGCGCGGCTACCGATTCATCGCCCCCGTCAAGGCCGAAACTACGCAAATGGCAGGTTCCCCCACCCCAACTCCGCCGACACCAACTGTGTCAGCATCCCAACCCACTCCATACCAGACCAAGCACCGGGCGTTGGTAGCCGCTCTAGGATTGTTTCTGGTTGGCATGGCGTTCTATGTCGTCCACCCGCGGCATAGATCTTCGCTCCCCGCCCAACCCCAGAGCGCAATTCCGCGAATATACGTACGTCGTTCGGTCGCGGTGCTTGGCTTCCGCAACCTGCCTGGCCGGCCAGAGGACAACTGGCTCTCCTCGGCCTTCTGCGAAATGTTGAATACAGAACTGGCCGCAGGCGGAGAACTCCGCATGGTCCCGGGAGAGGATGTGGCGCGGGCCCAAAGTGAACTACCGCACAGTAGCGAAGATTCACTCAGCAAATCCACTTTGCAACGTTTGCGGACTAATCCGGGCGCCGATTTGGTCGTGGTCGGTTCGTACACGATGATTCCGGCCGACCCCAAGCGGAGGATTCGTCTTGATGTTCGCCTTCAAGACACCGGTGGTGGACAAACCATCGCGGAGGAATCCGTATCGGGTGACGAAAACGACCTCTTCGACTTGGTTTCGAATTTGGGCGGGAAATTGCGACGAAGCCTCGGTGTGGCTGCACCGTCCGAGGTAATCGAACTCGCCACGAGGGCAGCTCTTCCGTCCAATGAAAGGGCAGCCCGCCTGTATGCGGAAGGTCGAGCTAGATTGTGGGCATTCGACTTCTTTGGGGCGCGCGATTTGCTTGAAAAAGCAATCGCTGCGGACCCTGATTTCCCGCTTGCCCATGCCGCCCTGTCCGACGTCTGGTGGCACATCGGTTATGACGCCAAAGCTCGTGTGGAGGCTCGACGCGCGCTGGAACTCTCGAATCATCTTTCACAAGAACAGCAGCTTTTGGTGGAAGGGCAATATCAAAGGACCGTCGAAGAATGGCCAAAAGCGGTTGAGACGTATCGCTCTCTGTTCCGGCTTTTCCCGGACAATCTAGATTACGGTCTCTTATTCGCGTCAGCGCAGATGCATCTCAGTGCGTCGGATTCGCTGCAGACGCTGGCAGTTTTGCGGCGCCTTCCGCCACCACAGGGCGACGACGCGCGGATTGATATGACCGAGGCTTCCGCATGGATCAATAGAGACTTTACCAAAGCTCGTGCCGCAGCGAATCTGGCCATCGAAAAGGCGACCGCACAAGGATCGCCGATCATAGCCGGTCGCACGTACGGCATTCTCTGTCAGCAGGAGCCCGCGATAGGTGCATCCACCGAGGCGATAGAAATCTGTCGAAATGCCCTTAAAGGGTCGATTGCGGCCAAGGACCCCAACGGCGAAGCCATGATGCGCACCGATCTGGCTGCGCTCTATTACGGGCAGGGCAATCTCGCAGAATCTGCACAAATGTTCCAACAAGCGGTGAAGAAGTTCCGCCAGGTTGGCAACAGGGACGGCGTTGCAACCGCCCTCAGTGATTTCGCTGATAATCGTATTTCTCAAGGCGAACTGATGGAAGCGAAAAAACTGTTGGAGGAGTCCATTCCGGAATATCAAGCTGTCGATGACAAGGAAGGGCTGGTACTTAACCTTGATAGCCTAGGAGACATCTGGAGACAGAATGGCGAGCTTGACAAAGCGGAGGCAGAATACCAGCAAGCGGAAGT
The DNA here is from genome assembly GCA_035718705.1 of Terriglobales bacterium. GTDB lineage: Bacteria > Acidobacteriota > Terriglobia > Terriglobales > Acidobacteriaceae > DATMXP01. The sequence continues at coordinate 10,103 of DASTGW010000235.1, forward strand.
TATTGCGCGGAAGATCGAAGACAAGGATGCGACTGCGTATGTGCTAAGCGGAATGGGGGATCTCGCTTTGGATCGGGGTGATCTCACCTTGGCGCGGAAGCGATACGAAGAGGCCCTCGCGCTCAGGACTCAAGCGGGAGAAAAACAGACTGCAGCCGAAAGCCGTGTCTCGCTGGCGAAACTCGCCATTGAGGAAGGTCAGGCTCAGAACGCCGAGGTATCGGCGCGTGCATGCAGACAACAATTTCATGAAGATCGACAAGCCGACGACGAACTTAATGCCGCAACCGTACTCATCGACGCGTTACTTGCTCAGGGTAAAGAAAGCGAAGCAACAAAAGAGATGAAAGCAGCTCAACGGCTCGGGAAGCAGAGTCAAAACCGATTGCTTCGCTTACAGTTCGAATTAGCCTCAGGCCGCGTCCTCCTGGGCTCCGACCATCCAGAAGCGGCAGGTCCGCTGTTACGCCATGTAGCTAATGACGCACATCGCTATCAATTTATCGATGTCGAGTTTGCGGACGAACTTATCTTAGGAGAATTTGCGAATAGAACGAGGCATCGCACACAGGCCCAAATGGAGCTACGTGCTCTGCAGAAGTCGGCCAGTTCTAAGGGCTTTGGGCTGATTTCGCGCAAAGCATCCCATGAAGCTTCGGCTCTTCACGACCAAATCGGAATATAGTTCGAGACATGAGGTGCTATCCGCTCAACATTGATCAGATCCAGTGGGGTTCGGGTGTCTCAGAGAGTTCGGGGAAGACATAAGCTGCACCACGTGGCTGCTGAAGTTCGGAGCAGTCTTCAATAGTGTTAGTTCTCCGCTGACCGAATCTCTTGTCAGCAGTGACGTTGATATTGGAGTTCTGCGCGTTCCAGTGACTGCTTGGTGAAAAACCAGGGGCTCTTCCAGAAGCTACGGGCGGGCGCTGGACGGTGTCGTCGCAACTGGGCGGGACGATGCCGCGACGAAACGACTCAACCCGGCGACGGGAACAAGATAACCATTCAGTTAAGGGTGCAGTGCGGAAATGTCACTCTTTACAAACAATACCTCAGACACGAAATCCCTCCATGGCGGAGGGATTTTAGGGGTTGGTACATGCAGTGTACGTAAGCTATATCACACTAGTTAAGCCTCCGAAAAAGAGGCTATTTAGTCGTTTCTATCCTGCCACTCCTCGTACATCGGGGCCGATCGCGGGTTCTGCAAGTTACTGATACTGCGAAGTGCCGAAAATGCTACATCGAACAGATTCGCACTATGCGTGTACACGGTGTGTACACGGAATCGAGGCGATTCATTGGGCACATGGCCTGTAGACGCCGCTAAGCTCTTTCCAACTACGTGTGTGTTGCCGAGTGGCAACGATGGCTGGTGGAATCTGACGTCATCCCATCTCCCCGATTTGAAGTTGGTGCTTGAGTCGCAGAAGGATTTAAAGGGAGGGCTGTTGAGGGTGGATTCAACAGTGGAAGAAGCATTAGAGCAGTTGCGGACAGTGCTGCCAAAGTTCATCTTA
>DASTGW010000236.1:0-3532 GCA_035718705.1 Terriglobales bacterium
CTCCGCGCCGGCACCGTCTGGATCAACTGCTACAACATCTTCGACGCCGCCATGCCGTTCGGCGGATACAAAGAGTCGGGCTGGGGCCGCGAGATGGGCCACGACGCGCTCGAACTCTACACCGAAACCAAGGCCATCTGCGCTCGCCTGAGCTAGGCGAAAAAACCACAACTGGCGCGGCATTTGCCGCGCCTTTTTATTGAAGAATTCACTTTTCAAATGGCGAATAAAAAGCGAAAATAATGGCGTTGGGGTGAACTCCCTGTTCGCCCCTGAAAGGAAGATTAGTCCATGTCTATCAGTGCCCTGCTGTTGCCCGAGTTTGATCAGGAAATGAAAGTCACACGCACCATGCTCGAGCGTGTACCCAACAAGCCGGACTACCAGCCCCATGCAAAATCAATGAAGCTCAGCAACCTTGCCCCCCACGTCGCCCAACTCACGGGCTTTGGCGAAATTATTCTCACGAGCAAGGAGTTCGATTTTTCCACCGGAAGCATTCAGCGCCTGCCCTTCGAATCAGGAGCTCAACTCGTGAAGGCACTCGACGAAGGTGCCGCCAAGGTCCGTGGCATTCTCGAGAAGATGCCGGACAGCGCGTGGAACGAACCCTGGAAGCTTTCCTTCCAGGGCAAGAAGATCTTTGAAGGCCCACGCTTCCTCGCCTACCGCGAAATGTTCCTGAACCACATCGTTCACCACCGCGCGCAACTGGGCGTCTATCTCCGACTCAACGACGTGCCCTTGCCGTCCACATACGGCCCCTCCGCGGACGACACCATGGGCTTCTAATCGCGACGTTACGCGGTGAGTAGGTCATGTTGAGCGAAGCGAAACATCTATGCATTTCGCTCGCGTCGCCGCAAAGCAAAAGGCGCGACTCGCGTCGCGCCTTCCTTCACCAAAAAACGTCTTACGGCATCCGCGTGAACACCGGCAGCTTGGTGATGTCGTTGAAGATCACCAGCGCGGCAAACAATACCAGCAGCACGAATGCCACCTGGTACACGCGTTCCTTCACCGCCAGGCTGATGTCCTTCCGCCTCAGGCCTTCGATCGCCAGCATCAGGATCATGCCGCCATCGAGGATCGGGAACGGGAACAAATTGAACAGCCCGAGTTGCAGGCTGATCATCGCCATCAAATTCATGAGCGGCGTCCACCCCGGTTGCTGCGCCGCATTACCGGCCTCGCGAGCGATGCCAATCGGCCCCGACATCTGCTTCACCGACACCTTACGCTGGAGCATCTTTCCTACAAGGTCGAACACCAACGTAGAGTACTTCTTGTTCGTGTCCAACGATCGCTCTAAGGCTTTGCCGAAGGGCAGCTTGTCGACACTGGTCGGATCGCTCTTCACGCCGATCCGATAACGCTCTTCGCCGGTTTCCAATTTGTCCAGCTTCGGCGTCAGCGTGAAGTTCATCTCCTGTCCTTCTCGGACGACGGTGACCTTCACCGGATTTACCTTATTCTCCTGCAGGATATGGATCATCGACGGCAGGGAACGTGTCGGCTGACCGTTCAGCGCGACGATGTTGTCTCCCTCCTTCAATCCTGCCTGCGCAGCTGGCATTCCGGGCTCAAGCTCGGTTACGGTATTCGGCTGATCAGGCAGCCATCCCGGATTTCCAAGCTGCTCCGGACCAGTCGCTTGCGGAGTGATCGACATGTTCTTCAGCTGCCCATCCCGTTCGATCTGCACATTCATCGACTGGTTGGGGCTGAGCAGAACTTTCGCTAACACGTCTTCCCACACCGGGTTCGTTAAGCCATCAATGTGCACAATGCGATCGCCTGGCTGGAAGCCGGCTTTCGCCGCCGGAGAATTCTCCAGCACCCATCCAATCACAGCTGGCTTGTCGAGATAAATCGGATGCTCATAGCGGATCATGAACACAGCGGTCAGCAGAGCCACCGCCAGCGCCAGGTTCATCACCGGACCGGCAATGGCGATCACGAAGCGCTGCCAGCGCGGGTGCGACATGAACTCGTACGGAGCGCCGGTGCGCTCTTCCATGAAGTTCTCGCCCGACATCTTGACGTATCCGCCCAGCGGCAGTGCGCTGATGCGATAGTCCGTGTCACCTTTGCGGAACCCCAGAAGACGCTTGCCGAAACCGATGGAAAACACTTCTACGCGCACGCCGAAGAGTTTGGCGGCAGCATAATGTCCGAATTCGTGGATCAGGATCATCACCCCGAGCACGAACGCCACGGACACGATTGCAATCAAGAATTCCTGCATAACTAGGGAACTTTGCCTCAGCTCACCTGTACGTGAGCTACTTTCTTCAGGTACTCCGCCCTGTTGCGTGCGACGGTTCGGGCCTCGCGATCCGCAACAAGTACCTGATCAATAGATTCAGGATGTGCCTCCCTAGTTTCACGCAGTGTTTCTTCAATCACTTGCGGGATGCCCAGGAAAGGAATTTCACCCTCAAGAAACGCCGCTACTGCCACTTCGTCCGCCGCGTTAAGGGCAATCGTGTGTGAGCCTCCAACTTCAGCCGCCTCGTACGCCAGCCGCAGACAAGGAAACTTTCCCATGTCTGGCGGGTAAAAGTCGAGCTTTCGAAGGTCACTAACTCGGAACTTCAGGTCCGATTCGACACGCTCCGGATAGGTTAGCGCATAAAGGATGGGCAAGCGCATGTCTGTGACGGACAGTTGGGCCAGAATGCTCCCATCCCGGAACTCGACCATGGAGTGGATCGTGCTCTGCGGATGGACGATTACGTCCACCTGCTTGGGCGGTAAATTGAACAAACGACAGGCCTCAATTACCTCGAAGCCTTTGTTCATCAGAGTTGCCGAGTCTATCGTGATCCTGCGCCCCATCTTCCACGTGGGATGATTTAGTGCCTGTTGGACGGTGATGGAGGCGAATTCGTGAGCAGGCGTATGCAGAAACGGGCCACCCGAAGCCGTCAGCCACACGCGATCGACTTCCTTCAGGGTTCCTCCGCGCATGCACTGATGCACCGCATTGTGTTCAGAATCGATCGGTAGTAGTGGAACGTTCTTTTTGCGCGCTTCGGCGGTGATGATCTCGCCCGCCACGACTAGGCATTCCTTGTTCGCCAGTCCGACGGCTTTGCCGGCCTTAACGGCTTCGTAAGTAGCTTCCAGTCCGGCCACACCAACGATGGCGGAAACGACGAAGTTAACGTCCGGATGAGTGGCCACTCGTACCGTTCCAGCGGTACCGTACACGACTTCGGTCTGTACGCCGGCTTCGCTCAGCTTGGACTTGAGTTTTGCGGCGTTCTCTTCTGTAGCTACGGAGACCAGTTTGGGCTGAAAGCGGCGGACCTGCTCGAGGACGACGTCGAGGTTATTCCCTGCCGCGAGGGTCACAACCTGGAAGCGGTCGGGATAGGATTCGACAATCCTGAGGGTGCTGTGCCCAATCGAACCGGTTGAGCCCAGAATGGCAATTCTTTTCATCGGCTGGGTGCCTAATTCTATCAGGACAGCACACGAAGTGCAGCAAAGTACCACAGCACCGGTGCCGCAAAAAGGAGGGCAT
>DASTGW010000237.1:0-4658 GCA_035718705.1 Terriglobales bacterium
CAGTTCCGACAGTCCGGCAAACTGCTCGATGAACTAATTCGTGACTTCTTGCTGTTACGCGACACTTGGGTCGAAGTCGAGAACGCTGAAAGTCCTGAAACGCCTCCGCCCAGCGGCACTGGCGGCTCAGGTGAATGGGTGGCCTGACCTTCATAAGCACCAAGGTAACTGCAAGCCAGCTACTCTGCTCCGTTCTCCTTCCGAAAGAGGAGAACCATGAAGACGCTGATCTGGGCCTCGTTACTCTTGTTATTTGTGCTTCCCACCATGGGACAGAACACCTCCCTCACCATCTACAATCAAAACTTCGCATTGATACGGGAACCCCTCCAACTGGCTCTAACGGATGGCGTTACACGTGTGGACTTCGCCGGCGTAACCGCTCACCTGGAACCAGATTCCGTCGTACTGCGCGATCCCTTGGGCACGCGAACACTTCAGGTGCTCGAACAGAACTACCGCGCGGATCCCATCACCCAGGAAGCTCTGCTTTCCCTTTATGAAGGAAAGACGATCGAATTCCAGGTCGACCCTTCGCATACTGTCAAGGGTCGAATCATTCGCAGCGGTTACATTCCTCCGCTGACGCGGTATGGCCAATATCAGCCGGCCTCCTACCAGCAACCTCTGATCGAAGTGGATGGTCAACTCCGTTTCGGACTGCCAGGGTTGCCGCTATTTCCATCTCTAACAGGCGACACGATCCTGAAGCCCACGCTCACTTGGCAACTGCGCACCGACAAACCCGGCAAAGCCGATGCAGAACTTTCCTACGTGAGCGGCGGTATGAGCTGGGAAGCAGATTACAACCTCATCGCGCCCGAAAAAGGCGACGTCCTCGATCTGGTTGGATGGATCACCATTGACAATCATTCTGGTCATCAATTTGAAGACGCACACATCAAGTTGCTGGCCGGCGAGGTCAACAAGATCCAGCCCAATGACTACCGCGATTTTCAGGCTGTAGCGACAAAGGCGATGGCGCGTGAAGACTCAAACGCCGCACCGGTGACCGAGCGCAGCTTCGATGAATATCATATGTACACACTCGCACGAGTAACCACTCTTCACGATCAGGAAACGAAGCAAGTTGAGTTTCTCCGTGGCACCGGTGTCGCCACCAAACGGATTTACGTTTACGACGGCGCTAACATCGATTGGAACCAGTACCGCTACTGGTCCGCTGAAAACATCCGCGGAAACCGCGATTTCGGGACTCAATGCAATAAGCAGGTATGGGTAATGCAGCAATTCGTCAATTCCCAAAAGAACGGCCTGGGCATGCCTTTACCAAAAGGAAAGCTCCGGTTCTACCGCCGCGACGTTGATGGCAACCTTGAGTTCACCGGCGAGAGCATGATCAACCACACGCCGAAGGATGAAACCATCCGGGTCTATACCGGCAACGCTTTTGACTTGGTAGGCGAACGCACGCGCACGAACTATTCGATCGACACTCGCAATGACTGGATCGACGAATCCTTCGAGATCCGCCTCCGTAATCACAAGAAGGAAGCCGTGACATTCCTCGTCGCCGAGCGGCTGTACCGAGGAGCAAACTGGAAAATCACGCAGGAATCACATCCACATAAGAAGACGGAAGCGCAAAGGATGGAATTCCAAGTCACGGTGGCGCCCGATTCCGAGCAAGTCGTCACCTATACCGTGCACTACACCTGGTAATCGTTATGTGAGGTAATCGAAGAGGCTAAGCGAGTCAGCTTTTCCGATTGCAGCCAGCAATGCACTGCGGGACGTGATCGCGCTTGAAAGCTGGCTCGCTACTTCCGCAAGATCAGCACCAGCAATCTCCGTCTCTTGCTGGAATAGCTGGAGTTGCCGCTCCTTCATCGTGTTCTTCGTGCCTTCAATGCGGTTCAGCGAATTCCCGTATACTACCCGAGCCTTCGACACACCGTCACGGGCTTTACTTACCGCATCCAGGGCAGCGGTCACGTCTCCATTATTTCGAACTGCATCGGCGAGTTTTTGAATAGAAGCAAAAATGCCATTACTGTCATCGCCGAAGATCTGAGTTCCGGGAACGTTCATCGTTACCGAATAGCCTTCGCCCATGACAATTTGATTGCCCTGTTCACTTCCGCTGTAAATCACGTTCCCCGCAACTTCCCGGAATGGCTTCACAGTGGTCGCTGTCCCGGCGAAGAAATACATCCCTTGCGACGACGAATTTCCCAGTTCCAGCAACTGGTCTCGAATGCCTTCCAATTCCGTCGCCACCGACTGTCTGCCGCTGTCGTTCAGGGTACCGTTGGCGCCCCCAACACCGAGAGCCAGAGCGCGCTCGACTGCCGTTACGACCGAACTAAGACTCGAATCCGCCGCCTGCATCTGAGATCGGACCGCGCTGATGTTCTTCAGGTATTGTTCACTTCGCGCACTCGACGCCTGTACATTCACCAACGCTGCTAGCCCGGCTGGATCGTCGGAAGGCTTCTGAATCTTCCGGCCCGAACCCAGCTGAGCAAGCACCGTCTCCTCCGACTTACCTACCCGCTCCAGGGCAGCCAACATCGAACTGTGATGGTCGGGATTTACTCGCATGTCTTATCTCCCGAGATTGACACTGATCGCCGTTAGATCGCTGATCACCGTCAGGACGCGCGCCGCCGCTTCGTACGCGCGTTGATAACGAATCAAGTTGGCCGCCTCTTCATCAAGCGAGACACCTGAAATGGCCCCGCGTTGATTGCTGAATTGCTCCGCCACTGCCTCCGAAGCAGCTAGCTCGCTGCTGGCATTTGATATCTGCGAGCCCAGCCCAAAAGCAACCTTGGCATAGAAACTCGAAGGCGTATCTCCATGCACAATCGGCTGTGTTTCCAGATTGAAGATTGCATTCAGATTCGCATTGTCTCCCGCTGAGCCGTCGAGGCTGCCGGCGATTTTCCGGGGATCCGCAATGTTGACTTGAAACCCAGCAGCGGCCCCAGACCCACCCGTCGGCGGCGCCACAAAGAATTCGACACCAGGATTGCCGTCGAGATCTGTGCCATTCGAGTGGACCGTATTGACCGCGGTAGCGATCGAGTCCGCAAGCGTATCGAGTTCCTCTTGGATCTTCGGAATCGTTTGCTGCCTGGCTGTGATCAACCCACCGAGTTTCCCGCCAACAATGCTATCCGTGATGTCCTGACCATCCATGAAGAGGCGCACAGAACCGTCAGCTTGTCGTGAAGTCGTGAGCGGAGTTGAATGACCACCCAGCACCAGCGAACGGCCGTCGTGTGTTGTCACAGCAAGCCCATCATCCGCCATAATCACCTGGTTGCCGATTAGGTTCGACAAAGCCTCCAGTTGCTGGTCTCGTTGATCTTCGAATGCACCTTTCTCGCTTGACTTGGCCAGGCAACCTGCGATCTTTGCGTTCAAATGTGCGATTTGCAACGTAATCTGGTTTACCTGATCCGCCGCTTGCTCGATATCCAGGTCCAGGCTGAACTGTCGTTGCTGTAACGTCGTCGATGCCGAGCGGAAACGAGCAGTAAGATCTTCCGCGCTGATCAACACCGCTTGGCGCAGCGGTACACTCGCCGCATTGGTCGAAAGATCGGAGATGCTGCCAAAGAACTTGCTGATCGCGTCATTCAGGCTCTCTGTCTGGGAAGAAAACAGCGGTTCAATATCTTGCAGAGAATTTACTTGTGCCTCTAATGCCCCCTGGTTTTGCCGCTCATCTTGAATCCGCAGGTTCAATACCCGATCGCGCAAGCTGACGATCTGATCCAGTTCCACGCCCGTGCCAAACATATGTTGGCCGTCGAAAATCGCATCAGATTCCTGAAGGTCAGCTCTCTGGCGACTATATCCCGGCGTGTCTAGATTGGCGATGTTGGTTGTCACCGCTTTCTGGCGCGCGGTGGCTGTGTCCAGGAATCGCGACAGTGCTGCGATCTGTACTGAATCAATCAAGCTCATGCGATTGCCCCCTCGAAACTCCGGCCCATGCTCGCAAACTGTATGTGCAACGGAGAAATCACCTTCGCCCCGTTCGCCATGATCAGCGCTCTTTCCAAAACGTGTCTTAGCTCCCGCACATTTCCGGGCCACGAATGTCCTTCCAGCAACTCCATCGTTTCGTCGCTCAACTCCACTTCCTCTTCGCGCTCCAATTCCCGGAGGAAGAAGGATGCAAGCCTTCTTAAGTCCTTCTTATGCTGCGAGAGCGGAGGTAACTCGATCGGAAACACGGAAAGCCGGAAGTAGAGGTCCTGGCGGAAGCTTCCGTCTTTTACCTTCTCCAGCAGTTCGGCATTGGTAGCGGCGACGATTCGGACATCCACCTGACAATTCTCCGAGCTTCCTAACCGTTGCAGTTCGCCGCTCTCGAGGAAGCGCAGCAACTTCGCCTGCAAACCCGCCGGCATGTCTCCGATCTCATCCAGAAACAGCGTTCCGCCTTGCGCGGACTGAACTCTCCCAACGCGGGATTGCACCGCACCAGTGAAAGCGCCACGCGCGTAACCAAACAGTTCCGATTCCAACAGTGCTTCCGGAATCGCGGCGCAGTTAATGGCGACAAACGGCCCCGGCCTGGTCGCAGCGGAGGCGGCATGGATCGCCCGGCCCAGTTGCTCTTTGCCGGTTCCGGTTTCGCCTTCAATGAGAACGGTCGTGGCCGTTTCGGCGACATGGCT
>DASTGW010000238.1:0-4331 GCA_035718705.1 Terriglobales bacterium
GTTGCATACGCATCGGTGGCCGAGCGTGCTGTATTTGATCCGATTCGCCAACTTCTTACGGCGTGATGAGAGTGGAAACGTGTTGATGGATACCAGGAAGCATCCAGCGCCGTCGACTCCGATGGCGGGTTGGGCGGAACCGTTCACGCCGCACACGGTGGAGAACGTGGACACGGTGGACTTCCATGGCGTGGCGGTGGAGATGAAGGGGTAAATAGTGAAGGCGAGCACGGGTGCTCGCCTTCACAGAACTTCCGCGAAACTAGACGTGGTGTTCGGCTTTTTTCGGATGACGGCGGTCGTGGAGATACTCACAGGTGAGGATCTCGATGGCGATGCCGTTGGGATGCTTGTCGTCTTTGGCGCCTACACGCCGGATGATCTGTACGCGGCAGAAGACTTTCGCTTCGGGCTGTCCGGCGATCTCCTGCGGCATGGTGAAGATGACTTCGAGCTGGTCGGTGGTCGGCATGGAGCCTTCGGTCACGAAGTAAACACCGGACTGGCTCACGTTGCGCGCGGTGCCTTCGATCCAAGGATCGGAGGAGGTGGCGCGGTAGAGAATTGGTGTTTCGAGGTGGATACGGCGAGCGCGCGGCTTCCATCCGGCGGCGCGATTCATATGCCCCCGAGTCCCGACGGTAGTGCTTCTTGTGGATCCGGCTACTCCAACTTTCTCGGTACGACGCATGGTGTTCCAGTCGTAACCGTATTCAACGCCACAGCGGAGACAAACCTGGTAGTAGTCGCCGGAGGGCAACTTGCGCGGCCAGGAGAATTCGTGTGCGCAGGCAAACAACGGAATAACCTCGGAGAACGTTCGGCCCATATGCGGACATGATGCAAGACCTTGGCCAAACGTGGGTAGAGTACCTTAGTGCTAGCCGGGGGGATGACTTACCGGGTTCCGACGCCAACTCAGTCGTGCGGCGCACTTTACGGGCAAGTACAGGAATGGGACAAGATCACGGAAGTCGCGGGAGAGATGGGAATCTGAACAAGTAATGGGTCAGCTACACGGGCAAAATTTTGCTCGACTTTCCCAGATAGAATGACGGCAATGGCGAAAAAGATTCGAGTTGGAGTGCTGTTCGGTGGTCGCAGCGGCGAACATGAGGTGTCGTTGTTGTCGGCGGCTTCGGTGATGAAGTTTATCGATAAGAAGAAGTATGAAGTGGTGCCGATCGGGATCACCAAAGAAGGTCGATGGCTGACGGCGTCACATGCCGAACAACTGTTGCGGGGAGAGCATCCGGACCAGAGCCATTTGCGCGCGGGTGATCCGCAGGCAACCACTTCGGCGGCGGTGTTGGGCAAAGGCGAAGGTGTGCTGGTCCCACCGCAACCATCGTCGAATCACAATGCGCTGATTCCGTTTGAAACGGCCGCACCGGCGCATGCAACTTCTCATCCGATCGATGTGGATGTGATCTTTCCTGTGCTGCATGGAACGTTCGGGGAAGACGGGACGATCCAGGGACTGCTGGAACTGGCCGACATGGCTTATGTCGGCGCGGGGGTTTTAGGGTCCGCGGCAGGCATGGACAAGGACGTGATGAAGAAACTGTTCAAGTCCGCGGGCCTGCCCATCGTGAAGCACGTGACGGTGCTGCGCAGGGAGTGGGAGAAGGATCCGGTGAAGGTTCGGAAGGCGGTGGAGAAGGAATTGAAGTATCCGGTGTTCGTGAAGCCGGCGAACCTGGGCAGCTCGGTGGGAATTTCGAAGGTCCATGATCGCAGCGAGCTCGATGGCGCGATGTATGAAGCGGCGAAGTACGACCGCAAGATCGTGATCGAGCAAGGCGTAGGCGGTGGGAAGAATGGGAAAGCGCGGGAGATCGAGTGCTCAGTGCTCGGGAACGATGATCCGAAGGCGTCGATTCCTGGGGAGATCGTTCCGGCAACGGAGTTCTACGACTACAACGCCAAGTACATCGATGAAGGGTCGAAGCTGATCATCCCGGCGAAGCTTCCGAAGAAGAAGCAGAAGGAAGTGCAGGAGATGGCGATCGCGGCGTTTAAGGCGGTGGACTGCTCAGGGCTGGGACGAGTTGATTTTCTGCTGGATGGAAAGACCGAGAAGCTCTACTTGAACGAGATCAACACCATGCCGGGCTTCACGTCGATCAGCATGTATCCGAAACTGTGGGACGCGAGTGGGGTCAGTTATCCGGAGCTGATTGATCGGCTGATCCAGCTTGGGATGGAGCGGCACGCGGAGCGGAAGAGGAACCGGTATACGAAAGAGTAGTCGGAGCACGTGATTCGTGGCCCGGGGTTCGTGGCTCGAAAGACAGTGGCGAGCAGGATTGCTCGCCCTACATGATTGGCTCAATTGACCTTAAAGCCGAGTTGCAGTAACTTGCGAACACCCCTTCCCGGGCTCAGGCAGACGTGTGCCGGGTGCAGGACCAGGCGATGTCGGTAGAAAAAATCGGCCGTTACCAGATTGACGGCGAACTAGGCAAAGGCGCGATGGGCGTGGTCTACAAGGCCACGGACCCGAATATCGGACGCACGGTTGCGCTCAAGACAATGCGAGTGGACGTGCATGGTCTGGAGCGCGATGAGATGGTGCGGCGCTTCCAGAACGAAGCGCGCGCGGCGGGTGTCCTCAATCATCCCAACATCGTAACCATCTATGACGCGGGCGAAGACAACGGGATCTTCTACATCGCGATGGAGTACATCGAGGGGCGGACGCTCTCGGCGATCCTGCAGCAACAGCGGTCGCTAGTCGCGTCGGAAGTGGTGGATTACGGGTCGCAGATCTGCGCCGGCCTGCAGTACGCGCACAGCAAGAAAGTCATCCACCGCGACATCAAGCCCGCCAACATCATGATCAGTCCGAATGGTTCGGCGAAGATCATGGATTTCGGCATCGCCAAAGCGGGAGCGAGCCTCACGCATACGGGTGAGGTGGTTGGCACACCGAACTACATGTCCCCGGAGCAGGTAAAAGGTCGCGACCTGGATGGGCGCAGCGACCTGTTTTCTGCGGGTGTGATCCTGTACGAGATGCTTACAGGCGAGCGTCCGTTCACGGGACAGAGCGTTACGACGATCATTTACAAGATCGTGAACGAGAACCCGATCCCGCCGCGCGAGCTGGATGTGAGCATCCATCCCGGGCTGAGCATGATCGTGACGAAGTGCCTGGCGAAAGATCCAGATGAGCGGTACCAGGAAGCGTCTGACCTGGCAACGGCGCTCAAGAGCTATCGGCTGATGAGTGCGCCGGAACCGGCGGCGTACAGCACGATGCCGATGAACGTGGCCAGTTCCACGGGGACAATGGCGAAGCCATGGCAAGTTCCTTCTCCGCCGAAGACCGGACAGATTCCGGTAACCTCGCCGAAGACGAATCCAGGGATGCGCTCCGGGACGGGAGTGCAGCCGGTTGCCCCGGATGATCCAACAATGGTCGGAAGCTTGCCTACGGCGCAACCGGCGAATCCCGCGGCGCGGCGGAATTGGGCGATTTTTGGCATTGCGGCGCTGGCCATTGTGATGGTGGCGGGAGCCCTCAAGAGCCGACGACACGGGCCGGAGACTCCAGCGACGCAAGCTACGACACAAGTGCCCGCTACGGACCAGTCTTCCGTTCCTTCCATGCCCACTCCGAACGCGGCCCAAACTGCGCCGACGCCACCTGTGCCGGCGACGCCGGAAGACAAGATCGAGCAGGCGGCAAACGAGATCGCGGCCAAAGCGCAAAAGAGTGCAGCCGATGCACAGCAGAAGGCGGCGAAACTAGCCGTCGATGTTCCCGCCGCAGCCGTCGGGGACCTCCGCATTACTTCCACTCCACCGGGCGCCAAGGTGATCATTGACGGCGTGTCGCAGGACTATTACGTCACGCCTTTCAACAGCCCGCCCTTGAAGGCGGGAACACACTCCCTGGTGGCGAACATCGAAGGTTTCCCCGGACAGGTGAGGCAGGTTGAAGTCGTCCCGAGAAAACGGACCGCGATTGACTTCCAACTTTCCGGCGACAAGGCGATTTACAACATCACCAGCGCTCCGGTGGGAGCGGAAATCCTGATCGATGGCGCTCCGAGCGGCAGCCGTACGCCGGCGCAGTTGCCCTTGAAGGCCGGGAAGCACAAAGTAGGTTTCAAACTCGAAGGATTCCAAACCGCCGAACTGGAAACCGAGAGCACCGCGGGTGAGTCGGTGAACCTGGCTCCGCGCCTGCTGGCCAGGAACTCGGTGGACATCACCGGGCCGCCACCGCCCGACCAACCGAGTTTGGGCACCTTTGCCAAGATGCGTCGCTTCATGACGGGCGGACCGGACATTCCGGTGGGCAAGGGAGTAATGCAGATCCG
>DASTGW010000239.1:0-6036 GCA_035718705.1 Terriglobales bacterium
CTCCAGGACTTGGCGAAGACCTGTCGCGACGGCGAAAAGGGATACAAGGAAGCTGCTGATCACGCCAAGAGCAGCGAACTAAAGTCGCACTTCCTGCAGATCAGTTCGGAGCGCGGGCGTTTCGCTTCGCAACTTGAATCAGCGCTCGCAGACGTGTCTAAAGATGTGACCAGGAACGAAGGTCATGCCGTCGCTGCCGTGCATCGGGCATGGATCGACATCAAGGAGGCCCTCGGCGGCGGCGATCACGCCATTCTGGCTTGGCTGGAGCAGGGCGACGATTATGCCAAGGGCAAGTATGAGTAGGCGCTCCGAGAGAGTCTGCCGGAGAATGTGATGGCCCTCGTTCGCCAGCAATCGCAGTCGATCCTTCGCGATCACGATGACATTCGGGCGAGACGTGACTCTTACAAAGCCGCGTAATTGCATTAAACGGAAAGCCCGCGATGATCGCGGGCTTTCATTGTTTAGAAACCGCAGCCTGTGGCTACTCGGTTTTGGCTTTTGCCAGACGTTTGGCGATGATGTTGTAAACCGACGCGTTAAATACCATCCCGACGTGCGTTCCCGGCACTTCGAAATCGTCATCGATGTTGCCGGTGCGGCAATACTTCCAGTCCACTACACCGTCGTCCTTGGTGTAGATCGCCGTCTGCACCACCGAGTCGGATATCTCGGTTCGCAGTGAATTGAGGAAGTCGCATGTGCATCGAGAGGTGTAGCAGGTTGGCAGTACATCCTCGCCTCTCTCGCGCAGTATGTTCTTCCTCACCATTCTTGCCGCCTTCAACACCGAGGAGTGCACCACGGTTCCACGAAATGGCGAGGCCATGGTGGTCACCGAAGCCACGTCGTCGGGTCGCTGTGCGGCCACGGCGCGCGCGATCACTCCGCCAAGGCTGTGTCCGATCAAATGGATCTTGCGTTCCGTGTCCATCAGTGCCCGGTTCACGGTCTCAGCCAGGCGAGTTTGTATCAGCAGATTTGGGCAGTCGGCGTTGATTCCGATGCCCGAAAGATACGCGGAATATCCGATCCGGGTTAACCAGTTCTTTAAATGGTTGAGGTATTGGTCCGAGCCGAGAAAGCCCGGGACCAAAATCACGGCGGAGCCGTCACCCCGAGTGATGCCAAGTCCGTAATACACCGGAGAGGCATGCAGAAGTAGAAGCTCTGCTCCAAAGAGCATCTCCTTCCATATCGGAATGTCGGCTTCCGCCTCGTCTTCGCGAAGTTTTAGTCGCCGTGTTGACATGGCCAACTGCGATTCGTGGTTGTGCGGCAACGAGCCGCGTGATCACGGGTTAACTCTTTCAAGCTACGCTGCCGCAGCCTTTGCCATCGCCACCTTCGACTTCCTCGGCGCGCGCCCTTTAGCGCGCGGCTTGGGCGCCTTCTTCTCAATGTGTGGTTTCACCATTGAGTCGATGAGCGCTTTTTCCGCCTCCACGAAGTTACGCACGCCCTCTCCCGTGATGTTTGCCACAGGAATAAGCCGTGCCGGATTGATCAGGCCCATGGCCCGGGTTGCAACGTTCAGGTTCACGTTCATCTGCTGGCCGGCTACATCCAGCAGTTTCTTCTGCGCTTCCACAAAGGTGTTGACGCCGTCATGAGCAAGTTTCGTCAGTTCGGTCCTCTTAACTTTCTCCGGCGCCTTGTTGCTGAGAGCTTTGCTGGCTTCCTCAGAGATGATGTCCAGGAATTTCTTCTGGGTCAGGACGAAGGTGTCCATCCCTTCCCGCGCGGCATCCACCAGGTGCGATCCGCCCAAGCCCTTGCCGGAGTTAACGTCCTCCAGCCAGGCGATTGTCTGCTTCTTCGTGGTGCGCAGGAACTCCTGTTGCATGCCGACGAACGTGTTGATGCTGCGGCGGATCAGATCGGTGGTCGCCACGGCGGCGTTCGATCCGTTCACGCGCTCCTTCACGCCTTTCATGATCAGGTCGTTCTCTTCCTGTACCAGGTTCAACAGGATGTGCTGCGCTTCAATAAAACTGGACGTTCCTTCCACCACCAGTTCGGTCATCATGGTGGTGGGGCAGTTCTCAGGATCCGCCAGCATGTCGCGGAAGTTCTTCATCAGGATTGCATTTTGACGCATCGCAACATCTACCAACACGCGTTGCGTGGCAAAGAAACTTTCCACCCCTTGCTGCACCCATCCGGAGAGCAGCGAGAGGAAACTCGAGGGCGGTGACATGCGGTGAGCCGCAGGCGCCGCTTTCGCTGTACGTGGCATATAATCAACCTCCATTGCTGCAGTGCAGCATCAAGAAAAAGCTAGTATTTAAAATGAATTGTGTCAATATATTGTTGCGCTGCACAAAGATCGTAGCATGGCTATCAATGCACCCAAAATTGTGATCCGGAAGTACGGAAACCGCCGACTGTACGACACTTCCACCAGTCGCTATATCAACCTGGACGAACTTGCGGCCTTGGTCCGAAATGGGAAAGAGGTCGAAGTTCTCGATGCCGCTACCGGGGAAGATCTCACTCGCGTCACCCTCACCCAGATCATCGTGGAAGAAACCAAGGATCACCCGGCGGGACTGCCGCTGGAATTACTCCGCCAGTTGATTCTTGCTTCCGACAAAGTTCGTCAGGATTACCTGGCGTGGTATCTGAAGTCAGCCTTTGAGGGATATCAGAAGCTCCAGTCATCGTTGCAAAGCGGACTGGCCCAGGTCGGTTCGGCGGCCTTATCGCCGCTGGAAACCATTCGGAATCTGCTTCACGCGGACGCCCCGCCTCAAAGCGGTGAAGAAGTCACACAGCTTCGAGCACGCATCGCCGAGCTGGAGGGCCAGCTCAAGGCACAGAAGAAATCAAAGGCCGGTTCACGCCGCGCGCAAAAGAAGCCGGTGACGAAGAAGCGGGTCAGTCAGCCGCGGAAGCGGCCATAGCCTTTTCTGCCGGTTGAGGCTGCTTTACCTGCACTGCCGGAATCGACCCCTTCGCAACTCTTACTTTCGTTGTTGGCTTTCTTCTACTTCTCGAACCAAGTACTTCCCGCTTCATATCCTCGAAACTACGAATCAACAACGACGGCAGGATATCGAGATCCGGGATCGCCTTGTCATCTCCGGTGAATCCGAAATGGGCCACTCCGTCATAGGTGAGCACAGCACAGTTCATTCCCATCTCGCCACCGATCGGCACATACGGGTAGCAAGCGAGCAACTTGTGCCCGTGCAGGTAAAGCGGCATCTGCGGTCCGGGTACATTTGTGCAAATGAAGTTGCAAACGCTGATCTGCCACTGCCGCAGGAACGTGGCCATCATCTCTTGCGCCGGCAGCGGCATCACGCCCATTAACGTGCCGGCCAGTCCCACCAGTTCCGCCAGGTGCAATTGTTTGAGAACACACATCCGGGCGTGAACTGCGGCCACGGCGTCCTTAGCACTCAATCCCAATGGAACCGACACTGGCAAGAACGTGATCTGATTTCCCAACCCTGGTTCGCTGCCATTGGCTCTAACGTTCACCGGTACCACGACCCTTGCCAGCCGCTCACTCGTGTTGACACTCTTCAGCTCGCTATATCTAGCTACCGTCATCGTTAAAAGAGCAAGGACAACGTCATTAACGGTGGCGCCACACGCGCGCTTCATAGCGCGAATGTCGTCGAACGGGATCGCCGCCCAGCGAAAACGCTGCGGCCCGCGACACATGGTGTTGAAGGGCAACCGTATGGTGGGTGACACGACCTCGGTGAGGATACGGCCAACATCAGCTTGGTCTTGTTGCGTCTGACCGTTCGACCTTGTCCCACTTGCGATGCTTCCCGCCAGTGCGGTTACGCTCCTGCCCAGATCGAGCAATCCTGCGTCGACGGTGAGCAGTCTCTCAATTGACTGGAAGAACGAGGTTACTACTCCGTCGAGCATCTGTGCCGGGGTCGGCTGCTGCGTGGGCTGCGCGAACTTGATACTTCTCTTGGGCAGCGGTTGGGGATGGGCATTCTGCTCCATGAGTGCGCTCATGACGCCGACGCCGGAGATACCGTCAGCCAGGCAATGGTGGACGCGAATCAGGATGGCGGTGCGGTCTTCTTTCAACCCCGATATTACGGCGAACTCCCATAGTGGCTTGTCGCGGCGCAGCGGTCTGCTGAGAATTTCAGAAACAGCGTCTTTCAGCTCTCGTTCGGTTCCATGTTTCAATCTCACGCCGCGGACATGCTCTTTCACATCGAAATCATCGGCAAACTGCCAGGTCGCCGGGCCGACTCCCAACGCCGGCAAAACGACTCTCTGCCGGAAGCGAGGGATCACCCGCAACTTCGACTCGACGTATCGGGTGCAGAGGTCCTTGGAAATCTGTCCCTCGAAGATGCACAACGATGCAACATGCAGTGGTGCGCTGTCGCGTTCGAGATGGAGAAACAAGGTGTCCCCGAAGGACAGGCAATCGGGTGTGTTCACGTCAGGCATACGTCCTCCTGCGGGACGGTTCCGCCCCAGCTATTCGCGTGGGCCTCAATTCAGTGGCCGCGGACGATCGCGGCTACCAGCGATGGTTCTCACGCGAGTGCCACGGCTGAGCAAATCTCGGCGAACTCCAAAACAGCCGGATGATAGCCCTTGCTGAACGTCTTTTCAGCGAGACGCGTAACATTTGCGTGTGAGCGGTTCCAATTCGGCACCGACACAAGAAATTGAGACCTGTGACCTTGCACCTTGATGCACATGAAGGTGAGATGGAGACTCGCAAAGCTGCATGGACTTCCAACCGAAACAATACGATTTCGATTTCATCGTCATTGGCTCAGGATTCGGTGGAAGTGTCGCTGCACATCGCCTCACCGAGAAGGGCTACCGCGTTGCCGTGATGGAGATGGGGCGTCGCTGGACGCCAGAGAATTTGCCTGATTCCAATTGGCAATTACGACGCTGGGTCTGGCGTCCGGAACTTTCCTTGCGCGGCTTCTTCAATATGCGCTTCTTTCGCCACGTCACCATACTGCACGGATGCGCCGTGGGTGGCGGCTCGATCACGTATGCGGCAACGCTGCTTCGACCGCCTGAGCATGTGTGGGAGAAAGGGTCCTGGGCCGAACTGGAGGATTGGCGCCGAATCATGCCGCAGCATTACGACACGGCATCACGCATGCTCGGCGTAGTCGAGAACAATATCCTCGGCAAGTCAGACCTGTTGTTGCAGAAAGTCGCGGAAGCGTCCGGTATCGGTCAGACCTTCTATCGCACACACGTTGCCATCTTTCAAGGAACTGGATTGCAACAAGGCGGTGAAACCGTTCCCGATCCTTTCTTCGGCGGCGAAGGTCCCGCGCGCACCACTTGCAAAGGCTGCGGCGGGTGCATGATGGGCTGCCACCATGGGGCGAAGAACACGCTCGATCTCAACTATCTCTACCTGGCTGAGAAGCACGGCGCGACGATCTTTGCGGAGACCAAAGTTGTCGATGTGAAACCTCTTCCCGGTGCTTCGGATGGCAGCCAAGGCTACGAAGTGCAAACCGTTCACTCCACGAGCATTCTTCCGGATCGACCGCGTTCCTTCACATGTCGTGGAGTCGTGTTCAGCGCTTCTTCGCTCGGCACTATGGAACTGCTGTTCCATCTGAAGGAGAAGGGTTCGCTGCCTAAGCTGAGCGACTGTATCGGCAATCACGTGCGGACCAACTCGGAATCTCTCATCGGGGTTCGAGTTCCCAACTCCGCCGACGATCTCTCCAAAGGTGTTGCGATTGGCTCCGGTGTCTATATCGACGAGCACACGCACATTGAGGCTGTGCGCTATCCAAGCGGCTCGGACGCGATGAGCATGCTGTCGACACTGCTGACTCGGGGACGTCCAGGCGTCGGGCGCATTGCCAACTGGTTTGGGTCGATTATCGGATCGTTGCTTCGCCATCCGCTCCGCACGCTCCGCCTGCTGTTGCCGAAGAACTGGGCGCGCGAGTGCGTGATTCTCCTCTGCATGCAGGCCCTTGATGCTCACATCAACATGCGCTGGCGCCGAAGCTGGCTGCCTCCATTCCGCAAGCACCTGGTGAGTCGTGGCGA